>JAGALG010000100.1 GCA_017848075.1 Oscillospiraceae bacterium
CAATCAGTTCCTGCAGTGCGAGAGAACAGTCGAGAGATTCTCTTTTTGTACGCTTATGCTGGCGTCCTTCATAAAGGAACGGCATGACAACATTGATTCTCTTTGCTTTGCCGGTAGCAGCCTGCAGAATTACATAGGAGATAACGCCCAGGCAGATACCTTCGGAAATGCTGTAGAACAGAGGCATTGCAATGATTGCCAGGTATGCAGGGATCACTTCTGCCAGGTTCTCGGAGGTGAACTTCAATTCGCCAACGGTCTCGAACATCAGGAAGCCAACAAAGATCAGCGCTGGTGCGGTTGCGAAGGATGGAATAGAAGTAAACAGTGGGGAGAACAGAGTAGCCAGCAGGAAGAGCACTGCGGTTGTAGCTGCGGTCAGACCGGTACGGCCGCCAACTGCAACACCTGCAGAAGATTCTACAAAGGTGGTAGTAGTGGAAGTACCCAGAACAGCACCGGCAGAGGTTGCGATAGCGTCAGACAGCAGAGCTGGTTTGATGTTTGGCAGACGGCCGTCTTCATCCAGCATGTTTGCTTTGGTACCAACACCGATCAGAGTGCCCAGAGTGTCGAACAGGTCAACAAACAGGAAGGAGAAAATAATAACGATAAAGTTGAACAGGCCAACAGAGCTGAAATCAAAGTTGAAGCACTGGCCAAAGGTTTTGCCCAAAGCAGAGAAGTCTGCGCTCATCACGCCGCTTGGGAACAGGCTGTATGCGCCTACGGATGGATCCGGAACATAGATGCCTGCCAGCTGGCACAGCATACCCAGACCCCAGGTCACAACGATACCGTAAAGGATAGAACCTTTTACATTGCGGATGTGCAGGATGCAGGTAATGAACAGACCGATCACTGCCAGCAGAGCACAGATACCATGGGTGCTGAAGTTTTCGGTAAAGCTGGTGATCGTTACCAGAGTGGAAGCGTCCACAGCCAGACCTGCGTTCTGCAGACCGATGAAGGCGATAAACAGACCGATACCAACCGAAACACCTTTTTTCAGGGTCAGTGGAATGGAATTGAAGATCGCTTCACGCACATTGGTCAGGGACATGATAATAAAGATGATACCCTCTACAAATACTGCAAACAGAGCAGTCTGCCAGCTAACGCCCTGGCCCAGAACAACGGTGTATGCCAGATATGCGTTCAGACCCATACCGGCAGACAGAGCAAATGGCATGTTTGCCATCAGGGACATGCACATGGTACCAATAAAGGAAGCCAGACAGGTTGCGATCAGAACCGCATTGGCGTCCATGCCTGCTTCACTGAGGATGCTTGGGTTTACAGCCAGAATGTACGCCATGGTCATAAAAGTAGTAATACCAGCGGCGATTTCTGTTTTCACATTGGTGTTGTTTTCTTTTAATTTAAAAACTTTCTCCAGCATATTATTCTCCTTTTTCACCGTATTCCGCAATGTACGGGAGGTTGCGGTAGAATTCTGCGCAGTCCAGACCATAACCGATTACAAAGTAATCCGGAATGGTAAACAGGGACATATCGGCATGGAAGTCCACTACCCTTCTGGAAGGTTTGTCCAGAAGAGCCACAACTCTCAGAGACAGCGGGTTTCTTGCTTTCAGCAGTTTCACAACATCGTTCAGGGTTCTGCCGGTATCGATAATATCTTCCACGATGATCACATGATATTTGCTGATATCCTGCTCCAGATCCATGGTGATTTTTACCGCGCCGGTTGAAACGGTGCCGCTGTAATAGCTTTTTGCGCACATGAAGCCGATCTCGCAGGGCACAGTAATGGCCCGGCACAGATCCGCCATGAACACAAAGGCACCCTTCAGGATGCTGACCAGAAGGATCGGGCGTCCGTCATAGGAATCGCTGATCTGCTTTCCAGCTTTCTGGATTGCTTCTCGGATCTCTTCCTCGGATACGACGATGCGCTTGATCTTGCTGTTCAATTCTTCTGCCGTTTTGATATCTGACATAGTCTCCACCTCTCGCTCCTTTTTTGAATCGAAAAGAATCTCTTTTATTATACCATATTCGCCCGCAAATTCAATCACATTCGGCAAATTCCGCTAAAAAAGCCATGATTTCTATGAGGAGATCACTCCGGCCCTTTGTAAAATTTTCTCTATTCTCCTGTTTTCCCCGAAAAATATGCTATACTATAGATACCAAAACAAAAAGGAGAGTTGACTATGTTTTATCTGTTAAATGCAGTTGGCGGCCTGTTGTCGTCTTTGCTTTCTCTGGCTGTGTATTTGCTGGGAGCCTATGCCCTGTATAAAGTGGCACGACTGCGCTTTCTGCCCAATGCCTGGCTGGCCTTTATTCCCATCTTCAATCTGTACATGATCGGCATGATTCTGGACAGCATGAAGTACAATCATTACAAGATCAATCACTATCTGTCCAATGTTCCTCTGTCCTATGTACTGCCCATTGCGGCTTTGGTCAGCAATCTGCTGCCGGTGATCCCGCTGATCGGTGATCTGGCTGTGCTGCTGATCAGTTTGGGGCTGTGGCTGGCAGAGCTGTTGATGTACTACTTTATCTTCCACCTGTACGCTGAGCCAAAGAACACCAATCTGTTCACTCTGCTTTCCGTGATTCCTTTGCTTGGCCCGATCCTGACCCTCTATGTGCTGAAGGACAGACGCTATTAAACAGGAAACGCTCCCTTTCGGGGAGCGTTTTTCTTTTTCTTCAGCGATATTTTCTCCGATACTCTCCCGGCGTACAGCCCTTCTGCTGTCGGAAAAGTTTCGTAAAATAACTGGGATCGGAAAAGCCACAGTGCTCCGCGATCGGAGCAATGTTCTGTTCTGAACTCTGCAGCAGCTCCGCCGCCTTTTGGATCCGGTAATGGCGCACATAGGCCATAGGCGTCATGGCGATGGCACTGCGAAAACAGCGTAAACACTGGCTTTCACTGAGCAGACCGCAGCGGGCCAGCTTTCCAAGCGTCAGTTCCTCGCTGTAATGCTGGTGAATATAGGCCAGCATGGCCTTGATCCGCTCCGCTTCCCGCTGGGCGTTCCTGTCTATAGCAGCTGACAGCTCCGGTAGCTGTGCACAGAGCCCATATAACAACTGGGACAAATCGTCCCGGATCCGAAGCTCGTAGCCGTCTTCCTCCCTACGAAGCTGCTGCCATGCATCCTCCACCCACAGCAATGCCTCTTGCTGCCATGGAATGGCCAATGAAAGAAATAGTCCGGAGAAGCTTGTGTGTTCTATCAAAGGCGCAACACATTTCTGCCAGAATATGCTGTCCACACTGCCGCCTACCAGCCGGGAGTGAAAGACCAGCGAATGAAAACGGCAGGATACTTCTCCCAGCTGCCACGCGGCATGAAGGACACTGCGATTGATAAAAAAGCCCTCTCCGGCTTTCAGCTCCTTCTTTTCCGTGCCGATGGCAACCAGTGCGGCTCCCTGTGTCAGCAGCACAACTTCCAGCTCCTCATGCCAGTGCCACGGAACTTCCCCCAGACTGAGATCATCTTCATAAGCGGCAATGGGAAACAGGGGGTTGCCATGCTGGGTCAGCTCTCTCCTGCTGGAGTCGGTGACGGTATTGCAGACAGATATGGCCATTGTTCTCCTCCTTTGACGATTTTTTACCAGAAATCTGCGGATTATATTCTAACAATCCAATGAGTTTGATGATATAATCATAGCAGAACAAAAGGAGGTTTTACAAGATGTATTCTTTGCTTTTGGCTGTGATCTATCTTTCGTTTATCAGTCTTGGCCTGCCGGACTCTCTGCTGGGCGCGGCCTGGCCCAGTATTTACGGGGAAATAGGGGTACCGCTGTCCTATGCAGGGATTCTTTCTGCCATCATTGCTGCCGGAACCGTGCTTTCCAGCCTGAACAGCGAACGGCTGAATCGGAGGCTGAGTACCGGAGTCGTTACGCTCCTCAGTGTCGCTGCAACAGCGGCAGCGCTGTTCGGTTTCTCCCACAGCGGAGCGTTCTGGCAGCTCTGTCTTTTGGCTCTTCCTTACGGTTTGGGCGCAGGCAGCGTGGACGCCGCCCTGAACAATTATGTTGCCCTCCACTACAGCAGCCGCCACATGAGCTGGCTCCACTGTATGTGGGGATTGGGCGCCAGCAGCGGCCCTCTGCTTATGGGCATGGCCCTCGCCCGACAGCTGGGCTGGCAGTCCGGTTACCGCATGGTGGGTACTTTGCAGCTGATCCTGACAGCGATCCTGCTGCTCAGTCTGCATTTATGGAAGAAACCCGCAGCGGAAGAACGCAGAGACAGGGCAGCTGCCCTTTCCATAGGACAGGTAGGGAACATTCCCGGCGCCAAAGAGATCATGCTCAGCTTCTTCTGCTACAGCGGCGTGGAACAGACTGCCATTCTCTGGGCCGGCAGCTATCTGAACCTTGCTCACGGTCTGTCCTCGGATGCGGCCGCCTCCTTTGCCGGACTGTTCTGCATGGGCATCACCCTCGGTCGAGCTCTCAGCGGCTTTATGACCATGAGACTCAGCGATAAGCAGATGATCCGGCTGGGACAGGCGATCATTCTTCTTGGTGTAATCCTGTTGCTGCTCCCTCTGGGGCAATACGCTGCCTTTGCCGGTCTGTTGACGGTCGGCCTGGGCTGCGCTCCCATTTATCCCTGCATCATTCATTCCACTCCGGAGCATTTCGGCGCTCAGCGCTCTCAGGCTTTGATCGGGGTGCAGATGGCCAGCGCCTATGTGGGCACCTGTCTGCTGCCGCCTCTTTTCGGTTTTCTGGCCCGCTCCCTTTCCGTCAAGCTGCTGCCCTGGTGGCTGCTGCTTCTTCTCCTTGTTATGACCCTGAGCCACGAACAGGTTTTGAAACAATGCAAAGCATAGAAAAAGCTCCCCTTGCAGGGGAGCTTTTTTAGCGTCCGAAGTAGCTGTAGGCCAGCACTGTTTTGTTTTCTACCATCAATCTGCCCTTAGCAAAGACGGTATCGATCTCCAGATCCTTGTCCAGCAGGACGAGATCCGCATCGCTATCCACGGCCAGACAACCTTTTTTCGGGTAGATCTCCAGACCTTTGGCCACATTGGAGGTGATCAGAGGCAGAGCCTCCTCCAGCGCCACGCCTTTTTCCTGCACCAATGCCCGAATGGCACGATACAGAGAGCTGATGCTGCCGACGCCCATGCCGATCATTTCCCGTTTCTCGTTCCACTTTGGCAGAGAGCCATTGGAGTCAGAGCTGCAGGTGATCTTCTCTTTATTCTCAATAGCAGTCAGGGCATTCAGCAAATTTTCCGCCGATTGGGAGGCATCCTCCGATACGGTAAAGTCCACATAGCCGCCCATGTTGGCAAAGGCCACCGCATCGTCAAACTGCTTTCCGCAGTGGGTCGGGCGGAAGTGCTTGATGGGCACATCGGTATTTTCCACAATCGCCATGACCTGAGACAAACCGGCTTTGCCGTTGCCCAGATGCATGTGAACCACGCCAACCTTGCCGGAGAACAGGGAAGCCTGCCGCACATCGGCTGCCAGACGAGCCAGCTCCTGCGTGGTGATGCAGGAGTTACGGTGATCGGAAATGGCGATTTTCACGCCGATACACTCACTGATGAAGGTCACATCCTTCTTTACAGAGCCGCTGAGGGTGGGGGAAGGGTACTCATAAGCGCCGGTCAGGCAGTAGGCGGTGATGCCGTCCTCGTTGAGGGCCTTGGTTTTCGCTACCAAATTCTCGATGCTGCGGGTCATGGAGTCCGTGCCCAGCATACCAACGACAGTAGTGACACCGTTTTTCACGGTCTGGGAGAAGTCCAGCTCCGGGCAGCGGCTGCGGAAGCTGCCTTCGCCGCCTCCACCCAGCACATGAACATGCTGGTCGATGAAACCGGGAACGGCCTTTTTGCCGCTGGCATCGATCACAGTCACTTCTCCGAAGCTAAAGTCGATCTGCGGAGCCATAGCGATGATTTTATCATTGCAGAGCAGCAGGTCCTGCTGGCCCAGAGCTTGCGGTGCATAGACCTCTGCATTTTTGATCAAAGTAAACATAACAGCCTTCCTTTCCTGGGAAATCAAAGTCCTTTGTCTTTTATTATATCATTCTGAGGCACGGAGGGAAGAAGTCCCCACAAAAAATTTGCCAAAATATTGATTTTTCTTGCATGAGGGACAAGGCTTTGGTACAATGAGTCTGGATCAATATTCCCCTCATCGTGAAAGGAGAGGTACTTTATGAGCAAACAAAACAACCTGAATCAGGGTATCTTTGATGCCCGCCAGCTGGGTATCCCGAAAATGATCCTTCTGGGTATGCAGC
>JAGALG010000012.1 GCA_017848075.1 Oscillospiraceae bacterium
CTTGTCTCTCTTTGGACTGCGCATATAAAAAGCAGGAAGGAGCCCGTTTCCGGTACCCCTTCCTGAGAAAATTCTGATTAGTGGCAACCGCCGCAGGAAGCGCAGTTTCCGCCGCAGCCAACCTGTTTTTCGATAAGGTCTGGGTTTTCACCGTTGACACTGCCCATCACGATCTGGTTCACGAAGGATACTACATCATCCAGTTCAGCTTTTGCAGCATTGAAAGCCAGCATGTTATCGTTGTTCATGATATCCTGATACAAATCTTTCAGTTCTTTGTCCAGCTGGGTCAGTTTATCTACATCACGGTCTTCGCTGTTGATAGCGGAGCTCAGTTCAACGCGTTTCAGGTTGAATTTTTCGATCAGATCCTGCAGGGTCTGATCGTTGTCGTTTGCTTCTCTTGCAGCAACATAACGCTGGTAGCGTTCGTCTTTCTGGATTTCTTTACCCAGTTCTCTTGCCATTGCAATAATATCCATGGTTCATTTCCTCCATTGGTGTAAAAATATATCCGTTCCGGTTTCCCGGAGCATATGCAGATCCGAGCTTTACAGCCCAAAGCATATTATACTGTTTTTCTCGCTGTTCGTCAATAAAGTTCCGGACTTACTTGTTATTTTCCAGCAATGCTGCACCAATAATTCCGGCATCATTGCCCAGTTTTGCTGTTACAACCCTCGTTTTTTTGTCTGCGAAACGAGAGAATGCATACTGGTTAATAAAGTCGTTGATCGGGTCGGTCAGCAGAGCACCCTCTTTGGATACACCACCGCCGATGCAGATCAGCTCCGGCTGCAGTGTATTAACGATGCTGCAGATACCCTCGCATAGAGCAAGAACATATTCGTCTACTACTGCTTTACCCTCGCTGTCTCCGGCTCTCATGGCATCAAAGGCGGTGCGGCCACTGACATTGCTGATATCACCTTCACACAGCTGCCACATCAGAGAATCTTTATTTTTCTCCATATGTTCCCGTGTTGTTTCTTTTAGACCAGTAGCGGAACCATAGGCTTCAAAGCAGCCATGGCGGCCACAGGTACAAGGCCGTCCTCCGGCCTTATATAAAGTGTGTCCGATCTCACCACCGGCATAACCGTAGCCGGTATGGATTTTTCCGTTAAAGATAATACCAGAGCCAACACCGGTGCCTAAAGTGACTGCAACCATAGAGCTGGAGCCTTTGCCGGCACCGGCCATGTATTCGCCGTAGGCAGCAGCATCCGCATCATTGGCCAGAAAGACAGGGCGATGGAGAGCATCTTGAATGTAATCAGCCAGTGGTGTATGGTCGAAGGGCAGATTTCCGGCAAAGACAATGATTCTTTTCTCCGTGTCGATCATACCGGGAGAGCCAATACCAACACTTTCGATCTGTTCCCAGCTGATTCCGTACTGTTCTACAGCATCCCGACAACACTGTATCATATCCTCTGCGATGGCTTGCCAGCTGCGACCCTTCGCGTTAGTCTTACATTTCACGCTGTGTACAATACACAACTGTTCCTTATCTACGATACCGGCGACAATATTGGTTCCGCCAAGATCAATACCGATACAATATGCCATAAGCTCCTCCCTTTCCGCTGCTGTTACTTCTATACCCGTTCGATTCGATCCAGAGAATTACGGACCGATTCTTTCATTTTCTTGCGGAACTCTTTCCACTGTCTGGTTTTATCCGTTAGATCAATATTATCGAAAAAAGTTCTTTTTCTGTGCAGAAGCCTGTGCCTGTTCCAGAATTGCTTTCAGTGGATGTTCTGCTTTGCAGCCCTCTGTCTCAACAGCTGCAGTTTCTACAACAGTTTCTGTTGCAGCAGAAGTTTCTGCAGGAAGTGGCTCCTCTTCTGCTGGGCTCATACTGGCTTCTACCTGACCGAACTGATCATTCAGAAGAGCTACCGAGCTATTCATCTGTTCCCGAATGGTCAGGAACTGACTTTTCAGGCTATCCATTTTTTTCTGGATTCCACTGAGATCATTTTCTGCATCGTGAACGATGGAGGCAGCCTGTTCATTGGCGGAAGAAAGGATTGTTTCAGCTTTGCTGCGAGCTTCTTCTATAATGCGGCTTCCTTCCTGGCGAGCTTCCAGAATGGCATTTCCAATGGAAGCAGCGGCCTCATCATATTTTTTGCATTTTTCTTCCTGAGCAGACAGCTGTTCCCGAAGCAGACGGTTCTGCTCCCGGAGCAGGATCAGTTCATGTTCTTTTTCCTCATTTTCCTGCTGCGCTTTTTTCAGTTCAGACTGTACAGCAGCCAATGCTTCGGCACTTTCCTGCAGTTTGACACCCTCAGCATCCAGTTTTTTCTGCAGTTCTTTTCCGGCAAGATCCAAAGCAACATTCTGGTCGCAGAGTTCTTCTCTCTCATTTTCCCAGTCTTCCAGCATCTGCTGATGATTGTTTTCTGCAGTAACCAGCTTGTGGTTCAGTTCATCGATATATTTCAGAACGGCATTTTTTTCAAAGCCGTTCAATGCACTTTTGAAGA
>JAGALG010000101.1 GCA_017848075.1 Oscillospiraceae bacterium
TCCGGTTTACTATGCTTCTGCCAATGCGACCTTGACTGCTTTTGCGGATCGTCTGTTCTACAGCAGCCACTTTGACAAGACCATGAAGGTAGGCGCAGCAGTGGTTTCTGCCAGACGAGGCGGCAATACGGCAACCTTTGATCAGTTGAATAAATACTTCAGCATCAGCTCCATGCCGATCGTATCCAGCCAGTACTGGAATCAGGTTCATGGCAACAACGCTGAACAGGTGGTCCAGGATCTGGAGGGTCTGCAGACCATGCGGACTCTGGGCCGGAACATGGCCTTCCTGATCAAGAGCATCCAGTTGGGCAAGGAACAGTTTGGTCTGCCGGAGAAGGAGCCGCGGGTTGGCACCAACTTCATTCGATAGGTGGCGTCTATGACAAAGCAGGCAGCCGCAAGGCTGCAAATCATCGTGGTGATGCTCCTGTTTGGTACCATTGGTATTTTTGTCCGCTTTATTGATATGCCATCCAGCGTGATTGCAGTGGCACGAGGCTTGATCGGTGCGCTCTTTCTTTTCTGTGTTGTTATGGGAAGAAAGGTGGGTATGGATTGGGCGGCCATTCGCCGCAACGGCCTGAAGCTGCTGTTTTCCGGTTTTTGCATTGGAGTCAACTGGATTTTACTGTTCGAGTCCTATCGCTATACGACGGTTGCGACAGCGACCCTCTGTTACTATTTGCAGCCGGTGGTGGTCATTGTAGGCTCTCACTTTATTTTGGGAGAAAAACTGACCGCTCGGAAGCTGATTTGTGTACTGATCGCTGTTTGCGGTATGGTGCCGGTATCCGGTATGCTGGACAGCGGCCTGCCATCTTCTTCGGAGATCACCGGCATTCTGCTGGCGGTAGGTGCTGCTGTTCTCTATGGCATTAATATTATGACCAACAAAACCATGAAGGAGATCGCTCCTTTTGATATGACCATTGTCTGTCTGGGCACGGCAGCCTTGACGACATTGCCTTATACTCTGCTGACCATTTCTCCATCGGAACTGACCTTGGAGCCGCTGCCTTTGCTGCTTCTGCTGACTGTCGGAGTGATTCATACCGGCGTGGCATACAGCCTCTATTACACAGCGCTGAAAAGTCTGCCTGCACAGACAGTGGCGATCTATGGCTATATTGACCCGATTTTTGCCATTGTACTTTCGGCAGTACTGCTGAAGGAGTCTTTGACCATCAGTACACTCATTGGTGCTGTTATGATTTTGGGTGCTACCTTCTTCAGCGATCGGAAGAAAAAAGAACCCCTGTCCATCAAAAATGAGGCAGGATGGGCATAAGATAAAAAGAAAGGGGGATGTCTATGTGGAAGAAAAAAGACGCTGGCCAGCGCTTTGGCGCAGTGATCGTGGCAGGAGGCAGCTCCAGCCGGATGCAGGGCGTGGATAAACAGAGCTTGTATCTGGAGGATGTACCGGTACTTGTCCGCAGCATCCTGCCTTTTACCAAAATGGAAGAAGTCAGCGAAATCGTATTGGTTTGCCGGGAGGATTTCATCCCGGAGATGATGGAACTGGTCTGGACCTTCGGTTTGGAAAAGATCCGAAGCATTGTCCGAGGTGGTTCAACCCGTCAGCAGTCCGTACAGCGGGGGATTGAAGCTCTGTCGGAGGATGTGGACTACTTCCTGATCCACGATGGAGCAAGACCTTTTGCGGATGAAGACCTGATTGCTCGCTGTATGGAGGACGCACTGGAACACGGTGCGGCAACTGCCGCTGTCCCCAGTAAGGACACCATCAAAGTGGCAGATCAGGAAGGCTTCATCAGCGCAACACCGGATCGCAGCACTTTGTGGCTGACCCAGACGCCTCAGATTTTCCGGAGAGACTGGTATTTGCAGGCACTGCAGCAGGCAAGGCTGGACGCTGTGGATTGCACGGACGATTGTCAGCTTCTGGAACGACTGGGAAGAAAAGTTCATCTGTCCATGGGCAGTTATTTTAACATCAAAATCACCACGCAGGAGGATATCCCAATTGCTATGGCCATTGCACAGGTCATGGACGGGAAATAGAGGAGGCAGAGTATGAGAATTGGACACGGATACGATGTGCACCGTCTGGTAGAGGGGCGCAAGCTGATGTTAGGCGGCGTGGAAATCCCTTACGAAAAAGGTTTGTTGGGCCATTCGGATGCCGATGTGCTGGCTCACGCCGTGATGGACGCTCTGCTGGGAGCGGCAGCGCTGGGGGATATCGGCAAGCTCTTTCCGGACAAAGACCCGGCCTATGCTGGAGCAGACAGCATGAAATTGCTGGAGCAGGTGGTGACTGTTTTGCGGGAGCAGGGCTACCAGATCGGAAATATCGATTCCACCATCATCGCGCAGCAGCCGAAGCTGGCTCCCTATATCCCAGCCATGCGGCAGCGAATAGCGGAAGTTTGCGGCATTGAGCCGGGACAAATTTCCGTGAAGGCTACCACAGAGGAGAAGCTGGGCTTCACCGGCAGCGGTGAGGGCATCGCCGCTCATGCGGTTTGTTTGATCGGATAAACAACAAAAGCACCGACACGATTCTGTCGGTGCTTTATTTTTCGTAAAGGAAAGACAAAATCAAGAACACTTACGGGATCTTCTTCCTCTTCACCAAGCGGCACAGAGCATCCATGTCGGCCATGGTGTTAAAGGAGGCCGGACTGATGCGGCAAGTGCCAATGGAATCGGTTCCCATCTTTTCATGGGCCAGCTTGGAACAGTGGAAGCCGCCACGGGTGGCAATGCCGCCCTTTTCGTCCAGCCAGTCAGCACTTTGGCTGCCATCCATCGAACCCAAGGTCAGGGAAAGAACCGGGAGCGTCCGATCCAGTCGAGGTTCCGGGCCGTAGAAATGCACCCATGGAACATCTCGCAGCTCCTGATACAGGCGACGGCAAAGCCGCAGCTCAAATTCGTAGATTTTTCGGCAGCCGTGTCCCTGTACATAGTCGATACCGGCCGATAGGCCTATGATGCCCGCGGTATTGACCGTACCGCTTTCCAGCCGTTCCGGCAGCTCCTCCGGCATTTCCAGCCGCAGAGAATCGCTGCCGGTTCCACCTTGCAGCAGAGGATGCAAAGGTGTAGCACTGGGGCAAAGCAGAAGACCGGTACCACTGGGGCCATAGAGTCCTTTGTGTCCAGGCATACAGCAGAAATCAATGGGATCCCGGCTCAGATCAATATCCAAAACTCCGGCAGTCTGGGCACAGTCTGCAACAAAATAAACGCCGCAGTCATGGGCCATAGCAGCGATCTTCGCAATGGGCAAAATCGTGCCGAACACATTGGAACCATGAATACAACAGATCA
>JAGALG010000102.1 GCA_017848075.1 Oscillospiraceae bacterium
AGCAGCAGGTAAAAGCTGCCCGGGAGCTCTGCCTGGAGTTTGCCGATATGTCTGCCAAGCACAATGAGGAGTACCGTCAGCTTGCCATCCAGCGGCAGGAAGTGGAGGCCATGGAGGAAGAGCTGTCTGCCGTTCTCAAGCGTCTGGGTGCCGACGGCTTCAGCGACGAGCAGCTGCAGAAGCTGCGAGAGCAGCGCCGTCAGCGGGAACAGGCTGCAACGGAGCTGGAGCTGCAACAAAAGCTGTTGGAAGAATGTCTGGACGGTCAGACTATGGAGCAGCTGGCAGAAAAAGCACAGGGCTTTTACACAGAGGAGCCCGGAGATCCGGCGCTCAGCGATTTCAACTATAAAGCGGTTCTGCAGGAATTGGCTCAGCTACAGGGTAAGCTGTCCACCATGGAGCAGCTGCAGCGTCCTGCCGGCGAGTTCCGGGAGGAAATGCGTGCTCTGCGTGCTACTATGAAGGATTACCAGCAGTCCTTGGACGCCATTGCTTTGGCGAAAGAGCGGCTGCTGCAGGTCAGCGGAGAGATCCGCCGGGATCTGACCCCATTACTGGGGCAAAGGCTCAGCAATATTGTGGAAAAACTGACCGACGGAAAGTACCATAAGGTGCTGCTCTCCCGTGATTTGCATATCCGCTTGGAGGATCCTGTCAGTGCTCAGCTGGTGCCGGTAACAGCCCTTAGCAGTGGTACCATGGATTTGATCTACCTTGCTATGCGCATGGAGCTGCTGCAGCAACTTTCTACCGATACGGTACTGCCCCTGCTCTTGGACGATAGCTTTGTTTTGCTGGACGACAGCCGCACAGCTCGTCTGCTGACCTATCTGGCCCGCAATCGACAGGGACAGGTTCTTCTGCTTAGCTGTCACAGCAGGGAAGAGACGATTCTGAAAGCGCAGCAGATCCCTTATCATCGGATCAGCCTTTCTTAGAAAATAAAGCATAAAAAAGAGCTCATACGCATTTCGCGTATGAGCTCTTTGGCTATTCTTAACACATCAGTTCCACACACAGCTGGCTGTCGGTCTTGGGCAGCGTTTTGACTACCAAATGGACCGGACGATGGTTTTCGATCTGGTGGAGCACATGCTCCACTTCCTCCTCCGGCAGCTTGGCCACAAAGGCACCATCGCTGTTGAGGATATGGATGTCCTCTTTCTCCGGGCCGGAGTAAGGCTGAACATACAGCTGTTCTTCCTCATGCAGCTCAGGCAGATGCTCAGGATCCGTTGTCAATTCCAAAGTAGAGCGATAGATGCTGTCCTGTTCTGTGCGTTTTAGGAAAGAGAAGAGCAGAGTCAAAACACCGCTGCCCAAAAAGACGATCATTGCAGTCCAATCGGCAAGGGACAAACTCTCCTTGTGCATAGGAGTGACCAGTCCGGCAACGATCAGCAAGATGGCAATAAAGCGTTTGTTCATAGCAATGCCCTCCCAAAAACTTGGATTTTACAATTTTAGTATAGCCCATTTTTCGGCAGGATTCAACAAGAGATTGCAACTTTTTTTGCTATTCTTTGTAAAATCTTTGTAAGGTTTGCTTAGTCTGCAATGATAAATTGAGCGGAGCTGCCCTGTGGAGAAGCACTGACTGCCAGTTTGGCAGGGATGCGATCGGCCAACTGTGACACATGGGAAATGACCCCAACCAGATGTCCGCTGTTCTGCAGAGACATGAGAGTATCTACCGCGCTGTCCAAAGATTGGGCGTCCAAGGAGCCGAAACCTTCGTCAATAAACATGGTTTCGATGCGGATTCCTCCGGCATGACGCTGTACCACTTCGGCCAAGCCCAAAGCCAAGGCCAGGGAAGCCTTGAAGCTTTCGCCGCCGGAGAGGGTAGAGACATGGCGCGCAGAGCCGGTGTAGCTGTCGAAGATTTCCAGATCCAAACCGGAATACTGATTGCCGCGGGAGCGGTCTTTCTTTCGCAGCAGCTCGTAGCGGCCGCTGGTCATCTGCTGCAGATGCAGGTTGGCGACGGAGATGATCTGCTCGAAGTAACCGGTCAGCACAAAGGTCTCGAAGGAGAGGCGCTGTGCATTGTTGCCCCGTGCCAGCTGCCACAGAGCATCCAAGTCCCGATGCTTGCTGTAAAGGCCTTTGTTCTCCTCCCACAGCTGTTTCAGCTGTTCCTCCAGCCGACCATTGAGGGTCAGACGAGTCAGCAGGCTTTGCAGCTGTTTTCGTAGTGCCTCCAGGCGAGCCTTGCAGTCCTGCTGTTTCTGTTTCAGATTTTCCAAATCCGGCTGTTCCTTGCCAAGCAGCAGCTGCTCCAGCTGGAGACAGCGAGTGACAGAAGTCAGTTTATCCCGTTCATAGCTCTGCACTTCCTGCTTCAAAACAGGGAGCTGAGGGAAATTCTGCTGCAGTGCAGCAAAGGCGGTTTCGTCCAACTGCTGCTGTTTCAAAGCCAAAGCCCAAGCCTCCTGAGCCTGAGACAAAGCCTCCTGAGCGGCAGTCCACTGCTGTCCAAGACTTTCCACCTGTGCCACAGAGCGATCCAGACGGGAACGCAGTTCGTTTGCTTGTTTCTGGATAAAAGTGCTCTGCTGTTCGGCTTCTTTTGCGCAAAGCTCCGCTGCGGAACGCTGCTGTTCCAGCGTTTCCGCTGTTACATCCATCGGCAGGGAAGTCAGGGTAGTTAGCTGTTCCTGCAGCTGAGCCAGTTCCCGTTCCAAACCGGCTGCTTTCGCAGACAGCTCCAGCTGACTTTTTTGCAGATAAGCGGAAT
>JAGALG010000103.1 GCA_017848075.1 Oscillospiraceae bacterium
AGCTTCCAAACTATGGGCAGTTGCACCGATATGACCGATCTTTCCTTCTGCTTTTGCTTCCAGCAGTGCTTTGTAAGCACCATTCTCACCAAAGCAGGTAGCAAACTCTTCATCGGTTTTAATATTATGGATCTGGTACAGTTCAATATGATCCGTGCGGAGATTTTTCAGACTCTTTTCGATATCTGCTTTCATGCCCTCATAGTCACGAGCCATGGTTTTGGTAGCCAAGATAAACTGATCTCGTCTGCCTTCCAGTACCTCACCCAAATATTCTTCCGAAACAGTGTAGCCGCGCGCTGTATCGATGTAGTTAACTCCACATTCAATACAGGCATCGATCACTTTTCGAGTGCCTTCTACATCAGTACGCTGAATCGGAATGCCACCCAAGCCAACAACAGATACTTTCAGACCGGTTTTTCCTAAGGTTGTGTACTTCATAAGTTCTCCCTCGATTCTATTGATTTTCTTCAAAGATAATCTCCGAAAAATAATTCATGCGATTGTATTACGCTTCCTCGCCCAGCAGCTTCACCACGGTCATATCATGATGAACTGCTTCCAGATACTTGCCAAAGGCTTCAGCTGTTTTCAAACGGATACTGGAGGTGTTGATGCAAGGATGGCAACCCAGCCATTCCTCTTTCAGTACATCCTCATCGACCAGCAAACGAACATTGTTTTCCGGATCATTGATCAGACCCATCAAACTCATGGATCCTGGGGTAATGTCCAGATATTTCTCCATATCTTCCGGGGCTGCAAAGGACAAGCGGCTGCTGCCGATCTGATGGGATAGCTCCTTCGTTTTGAATACCTTATCACCTGGGATCATCAAAAGGTAAAATTTCGTTTTTTGACGGTTGCAGAGAAAAAGATTCTTGCAAATGATCGCTTCCAATGCTTCATCAATGGCCTTGCAAACCTCCATATCAAAGGCTGGAGCATGATCAACGCGCCAGTACTCGATCCCCAGCTGATCCAAAAGATCATATACTCGAATTTCTTTTGGCAGACGACCCTCTTCTGTTTCTGGTCTGCCTTTTACCAACTCCATGGTAACACCCTTCCTTCATTATTGATAACATTTTTATTATAACTTACAAATTCAATTCAGGCAAGAAAAGGACTGGAATCTTTCTATAAAATCCGCTATAATATCTCTTATATCGACAGAAGAAAGAGTGAGAACAATGTTACAAACCCTCAAAAGAAAATTTATCGGTGACAAAGCCTTCTATTATGGTCTCTTGGTGTTGATCGTTCCAATGATTATTCAGCAAGGCATTACCAACTTTGTCAGCCTGTTGGACAATGTAATGGTTGGACGACTGGGCACTGAATCCATGTCCGGTGTAGCAATCGTCAACCAGTTGATTTTTGTATTCAATATCACCATTTTTGGCGGATTGGCTGGAGCATCTATTTTTGGTGCTCAGTTCTTCGGTAAAGGCGATCATCAGGGTGTCCGCCATGCCTTCCGCTTCAAAATCATTTATGGTCTTTTGGTTTCTGCACTGGCAATGGGACTGCTGTTCTGCTTCAACGAACCGTTGATCTCTCTGTTCCTGACTGATAATGGCTCCGGTGGAGACTTGGCCTTGACCCTCAGTGAAGCCAAAAAGTACCTCTCTGTAATGATGGTGGGTCTTCTTCCCTTTGCCTTCTCTCAGGCTTATGCCAGCACATTAAAAGAAACCGGTGAAACGAAAGCTCCTATGGTTGCCAGCGTTATTGCGATTTTGGTCAATCTGGTTCTGAACTA
>JAGALG010000104.1 GCA_017848075.1 Oscillospiraceae bacterium
ATTGTCAACACCTATTATCAAAAAATTTAAACTTTTTGAAGGCTCTTTTCATATTTCATATATGTCCAAAAAAACAGGAGCAGACTCCAGAAAGCCTGCTCCTGTTTGGCGCGCCTGATTGGAATCGAACCAACGCACCCGGCTCCGGAGGCCGGTGCTCTATCCACTGAGCTACAAGCGCACATTACCTTACTATTATAACATGCTTTTCCAAAAAATCAACCGTTTTCTGTCGAAGATGAAAAGCCTCCCGTTACCGGAAGGCTTTTTCCTATTCTTCAATAATGTAAGCATCCAGGATCTCGCCGTAGTACACACTATGCAGATCTTCCGGATTCTCTGCCCACTGTGGATAGAAGCGATCCATTACATCCTGGGGGATCTGTTTCCCCTCCTGCCGAACCGTATAGATCACCTTACATTCCAGAGTCAGCGGCAGCTCTTTTATGGCAGGAACGCCAATCTTTTCGGAATCTACCAGCGTCAATCCCAGCTCCTGCACCTTGTCCAAATCCCTGCCGGATTTGGTGCCGCAGAATGCCAGAATTTCTTTCACTTTATCATTGCGCTCCAATGGCACATTGATCGTAAACTCCATCGCCTGATCCAGCATCGGTTTTGTGTGACGGCATTCACGAACATAAACCTGAAAGACCGGTTTGCTCCAATCCACGCCGATCGTACCCCAACCGATGGTCATTGGATTTACTTTCTCACCGTTTTTGGTGGTAACCAAAATACCGCCATGCATCATCTTGTCGATGATCTGTCCGGCATATTCAAAAGGATTGATTCTTTTTTTCATCAATGTACGCTCCTTTACCATGATTTGCTTTCATTATAGCACAGCTTTTCCCTGTTCACAAATCATTTACAGAAGTTTTCAGCTTTCATTCAGCCTGGTGGAGTAGGCTTTTCTGGAAATCAAAATAAAAGGAGGACTTGTGTTGATCGAAGTAAAGCATTTAAGCAAACGCTACGGAAATCACCAAGCGCTGTCTGACCTGTCTTTTTCCATTGAAAAGGGACAGATTTACGGCTTTTTAGGGCCCAATGGCGCTGGTAAATCCACAACCATGAACATTATGACGGGCTGTCTTGCGGCAACGGACGGCTCAGTCACCATCGACGGCTTTGATATTTTTGAGGACGCCGACGAAGCAAAAAAACGCATCGGCTACCTGCCGGAGCTGCCGCCCCTCTATTTGGATCGCAGTCCAAGGGAGTATCTGACTTTTGTGGCGCAGGCCAAAAAGGTTCCGGCCTCCCAAAGAAAGGCTGAGATCCAACGGGTCATGGAAGTGACCCAAATCGCCGATGTGGCAGATCGTCTGATCAAAAATCTTTCCAAGGGCTACAAGCAGCGTGTTGGTATTGCACAGGCCATTCTTGGCGATCCGGAAGTGATCATTCTGGATGAGCCAACCGTCGGTCTGGATCCAAAGCAGATCATGGAGATCCGCGATCTGATCCTGCAGCTGGGCAAAAGCCATACTGTAATTCTCTCCAGCCATATCCTGTCGGAAGTGCAGGCTATCTGTCAGACCATTCTCATTATCTCCAAGGGCAAGCTGGTGGCCTGCGATACTCCGGAAAATCTGGAAAAGCTCTTTGCCGGTAGTACCACGGTGGAGCTCATGGTAGAATGTGAAAAGGGCAAGCTGCAGCAGATCCTGTCCTGTATCAGCGGCATTGCTTCCAGTCAGATCAATGAGCTGGAGGACGGCTGTTGCTCTGTCCGTTTGGAAAGCAGCCGCAGCGATGACAAAGCTCTTTGTCGGGAGATTTTCTTTGCTTTCGCCAAGGCTCAGACTGCTATTTTACAGCAGACGGTTGCTAAAGCCAGTCTGGAGGATATTTTCATTGAACTGACCACCACACACGCTGCACCCAAAGAAGAAAAGGAGGCTGATGCAGAATGATCGCTGTATTTCGACACGAACTCTCCTCCCACTTTACCAATCTGACTGCCTATGTCTTCGGTGCCTTCCTGCTGCTGTTCGGAGGCATCTATACTATGGTACTGAATCTGAACAACATGTCGGTCAATTTTGAGTATGTGCTGGGAAACATGTCCTTCATTTTCCTTGTCACGGTTCCGATCCTGACCATGCGTGTGCTGGCTGAGGAGCGGCGACAGAAAACCGACCAGCTGCTCTACTCCCTGCCCCTGTCCATGACGGAAGTGGTTTTGGGTAAATACGCCGCTATGTTGGTGATGTTGCTGATTCCCACCGCAATTTTATCTGTCTATCCTCTGATCCTCTGTTCCTTTGGACCAATCCATCTGCCTACCTGCTTCGGTGCACTTGTGGGCTTCTTCCTTCTGGGAGCAGCTTTGATCTCCATCGGACTGTTCGTGTCCTCTGTGACTGAAAGTCAGGCCGTAGCCGCCGGACTCTGTTTTGTGGTCATGTTGATCAACTACTATATCAATGCTCTGTCCGGCTATGTGGCCACTACTGCATTCTCCTCTTATGCCGCCTTTGCTGTTCTGATTTTGATTCTGGCTTTGATCATTCGCCTGATGACTCGCAGCAGCAGCGCAGCTGTTCTGGTTGGTGGCATTCTTGAAGGACTGCTGCTGGCAGCTTATCTGCTGAAAAGTACCCTCTTTGAGGATTTATTCCCTACCATGATGGAGGAACTGTCCCTGTTTGAACGCTTCTATACCTTTGTGGAGGGTGTTTTTGATCTCACCGCTGTTGTTTACTTTATCAGCGTCATTGCGCTGTTCCTGTTTCTCAGCGTACAATCCATGGAAAGACGGAGGTGGAGTGAATAATGAACGAGAAAAAAACAAGCGGCAAGCGGGACTGGTTTGCCTCCTATAAGACCCGTTCCTTCCGGGTGGGCGGCTACAGTGTTGCCGCCACTGCTATGATCCTTGCCATCTGCATTGCGGCAAACTTCTTGATCAATGCCCTGCCCAGCAATCTGACGAAGCTCGACACCAGCTCCAACCAGCTGTACAGCATCTCTCAGCAAACGGAAACGATTTTGGCTTCTTTGGAGAAGGAGATCCAGATCTACTGGATCGTCCAGAGCGGTCAGGAGGACAGCACTTTAGAAAAGCTGCTGGACCAGTACAGCGGACGCAGCAATAAAATCTCTGTCAGCAAAAAGGATCCCAATGTCCATCCGACCTTCGTTCAGCAGTACACTGACACTGTTTACAACAATAGCTTGGTGGTAGTCTGCGGAGAGAAGTCCCGTTATGTAAATGTGGATGAAATCTACGAATATGACTTCTCCAACTATTACTATGACGGCAGCTACAGCAGCAGCTTCAACGGCGAAGGCGCCCTCACCGCCGCCATTTGCTATGTAACCAGTGAGGAGCTGCCCAAAATCTATGCTCTGGAAGGCCATGGCGAATTGAGCATCGATGACAGCTTTTCCAATGCTCTGGAGAAACAGAACATGGAACTGGTCGAGCTGTCCCTGCTGTCCGTGGAGGCCATTCCGGAAGATGCCGACTGCGTCCTGATCTACGCCCCACAGAGTGATATCTCTGTTGAGGAAAAGGGAATGCTCCTGACCTATCTGGAACAGGGCGGCGATTTGTTCTACATCTCCACCCCGGCAGAAAGTGAGGGACAATACGCCAATCTGGAAGCTGTCATGGCTGCCTATGGCATGAGTGCCACCGAGGGCATCGTCGTGGAAGCCAATCAGGACAACTACTGGGTTCAGGGACCGCTCTATCTGCTGCCGGATATCCGAACCCACGAGATCACCACTCCTATTGATGAAAGCGGCTACTATATCCTGCTGCCGCTGGCTCACGGAATTGAAATCGATGCCAGCGTGAAAGACGGTCTCAGCGTCACAACATTGCTTCGCAGCTCCACCAGCGCCTTCTCCAAGGTGGACGGCTACGCTCTGACTACTTTGGAAAAAGAAAAAAACGACCTGAGCGGTCCTTTCGCTTTGGCCGCCATTGCGGAACTGAGCCTCGACGAGGAAAACAGCAGCTCTGTTGTTTGGGTCGCTTCCTCCTCTCTGCTGGACAGCAGCGTAAATCAGCAGGTATCCGGTGCCAATCAGGATCTCTTCCTCAATGCGCTGGGCTATGTCTGTGAGCAGGAGGACAGCATCTCCATCCATGCCAAGGTTTTGGCCAACGACTACCTGACCGTCAACAAC
>JAGALG010000105.1 GCA_017848075.1 Oscillospiraceae bacterium
CCCAAAGGCCGCCAAAGCCCCCAGCAGAAGCCCGGCCATGGGAAAGACCGACAAGGGCAGCGGAATCGCTGCCAGCAGAGCAGCAAAGAGACAGAGCAGCAGAAAAAGAGTCAAAATTCCTGCCGCTGTGGCGGAAAGGATACAGAAAAGGGCTGCCTCCTTCCCTTTTCCCCTGGTTTTTGCCCGCAGCTTCGCGGAAATGGCGGAGAATCCGCTCCGTTTTTTCGCCATGGTGTCACCTCGCAAAATGGTTTGTGCTAAGAACATATGCGATTTGGGGCAGGATTATGCAGTACGGAGCGGAGAGCACAAACTTTAACGCCGGTAAAACAACAGTAAAAATTGGGACATCGGCTGGTCTTTTCGCTAGAAAAGTGCCGCAAGATTACGCGGCACAGCCGAGGTCGTCCGGCGTTGCAAAAACTGGGAAAAGTACAAACTTTAACGCCGGTAAAACAGCCGCCCCTTGCAGAGCGGCTGCGGAACAGTGTTTATTCAACGGTAACGGATTTGGCAAGGTTGCGCGGCTTATCGATATCGCAGCCGTGGAGCTTCGCCATATAGTAAGCAAAGAGCTGTGCATACACGGTGGTCAGCAGCGGAGCCAGCTGATCGCTGGTTTTGCCGATGTTCCACAGACTGCAGTCCTCCGGGGCACCTTCCGGGAAGTGACCCAGCAGCAGGAGCTTCGCTCCTCTGGCACGAACCTCCTCCATGTTGGCCAGTGTCTTCTCCAATACCACGGTTTGGGTGGCGAAGACCACCACCAGACAGCTTTCATCTACCAGTGCGATGGTGCCGTGTTTCAGCTCACCGGCGGCGTAAGCCTCGGAGTGGAGGTAGGAAACCTCTTTCAGCTTCAGCGCTGCCTCCAGCGAAGAAGCGTAGTCCATCAGACGACCAATGAAGAAGATGTCCCGGCAGTCCTTCTGCTGCTGCACGAAGTCCTGTACGACGGACTGTTTTGCCAAAATCTCCTCCACCTGCTCCGGCAGTTTGGCCAGAGCCGCAATACCCTCCTTCAGCTTGGCGTCATCAATGACGCCGCGGAGATGGGCCAAATCCAGTGCCAGAATGGCAAAGAGCAGCACCTGTGTCAGGTAGGCTTTGGTGGAAGCAACGGCGATTTCCGGGCCGGCCAGCGTATACATCACCGCATCGGCCTCCCGGGCAATGGTGGAGCCCAGCACATTGCTCAGGGCAATGGTGCGCAGGCCTTGTGCCTTTTTATAGCTGAGGGCGGCAAGGGTGTCGGCAGTCTCGCCGGACTGGCTGACCGCAATGAAGACCTCGCCCTCCACCGGCGGCATATTGGAGTAGCGGTACTCGCTGGCGATGGCGGCCAGAGCCGGGATACCGGCTAACTGCTCCAGCAGGCTCTGTCCCATGACAGAGGCGTGGTAAGCGGTGCCGCAGGCAGCAATGGTCACACGGCGCAGCGCTTTGGCCTGCTCCGGAGTAAAGGGCATTGCCTCCCGGCGGATGCAGCCCAGCTCCACATCCACATAGTGGTTCAGTGTATCCCGCAGAGCGGTTGGCTGGTCGAAGATTTCTTTCAGCATATAATGCTCAAAGCCGTTTTTACGGGCAGCGGTGGCATCCCAGGTAATATGGGTGCTTTCCGGGTGGATTTCGCTACCGTTTTCGTTATAGAAGCGGATGGAATCGGGCGTCAGCACGGCAATGCCGTTCTCCTCCAGATAAGTCACATCTTTGGTGTAGGCCAGCAGAGCGCTGACATCGCTGGCCAGATAGCTGCCGTCCTTGCCCTGCGCCACCAGCAATGGACTGCGGCGGCGGGCGCAGTAGATGCAGTCCGGCTGGTTTTTATCCAGCACGCCAAGGGCAAAGGAGCCCTCCAGCAGAGGCAGAACCTTCTGCAGCGTATCCTTCATGTTGCCGCTGTAATGGTGAGCCAGCAGCTGTGCGATGACCTCTGTATCGGTCTGGGAGTTGAACTCCACGCCGCTGCGCTGCAGCTCCTCCTTCAGATGCTGATAGTTTTCAATGATGCCGTTATGTACCACAGCAACGCTGTGTTTTTCGTCCTCGTGAGGGTGGCAGTTCTCCACGGTTGGACGGCCGTGGGTAGCCCAGCGGGTGTGACCGATACCGCAGCTGCCCTGTGGCTGACAGCCTGCCACTGCTTTCCGCAGATTGCTGATGCGGCCTACCGCACGACAGATGGTGATGCCCTCCCCTTCACCGGCCATGGCAATGCCGGCAGAGTCGTAGCCGCGATATTCCAGATTTTCCAGACCGCTCAGCAGGATCTCCCTGCACTTTTCTGTGGCTTCGGGGGCTGCTTTTCCGGTGAATCCGACGATTCCGCACATAATATCATCTCCTTTGTTTCCATTGATTATATGATGATAAGAAGAAAATTTTTCTGATTCTCAATGCCCTTTTCATGCAGGGGCATTACTTAGCGAGTTTATTATAGCATCGAAGGGCCCTGCTTTCAAGATATCTGCGGAAATTTGTAGAAGCCTTGTTTGGACTGTGGAAAAAGCCGGCTCAGTGCCGGCTTTTCGCTGTTAGTTGTTGCGCTGGGCTTCAATACAGGCGTCGATGACCAGAACCACCGCAAGGGCATCGATCTCATCGGCAATGGAGCCGAAGCGGATCTCGTAGGCATCACCCAAAGTAAACCACTCCTTGGAGACAGAGGCCACCAGATGGTTGCCGTCGCTGATCTCGTAATCGTGATCCATGAAGTCGCCTGTCACCTCCCAGCCAAGGCCGTTGACCGTATACTGGTTGGAGAAGAAGGTGAACTCCTTGATGACCTCGGCTACCTGCTGTCCATCTCGGTATATGTAATATTTCGGCCGCAGGAAGGTCAGCAGCTCCTGCTCGATGTAGGCCAGCTCCTGCCCGTAGGTGTCGTAGAGGTGGAGCTTTTTGCCGAAGGAGAAGATTTCACCTTCGACGAAGTACCGCTCCTTGCCGTCGCAGTCGTAGATGGAGAATTTATCTCCCCAGCTGAACCATCTCTGTTTGATGTAAAGATTCATATTCTTTCCTTTCTGAAAAACACCCGGAAAGCTCCGGGTGTTTTGGGGATCGCTTGTTTGGACTATTTGTCGGAAATAACTTCTTTCAAAGAGGTAGCCAGGCCAGCCATGGACTGGATCTCGCTTGGAATGATGATCTTGGTGGACTGACCGTCGGCAACCTTCTCGAAGGTCTCGAAGGATTTGAGAGCCAGCACTTTTTCGCTTGGAGCGGCCTCGTTCAGCAGCTTCAGAGAGTCGGCAACTGCCTTCTGTACGGTCATAATTGCCTCTGCCTCACCCTGTGCCTCACGGATCTTCTGCTCACGAACCGCATCGGCCCGCAGGATGGCGGATTCTTTCTCTGCCTGTGCACGGAGAATAGCGGATTCCTTTTCACCTTCCGCGATCAGGATCTGGGATTTCTTTTCACCTTCCGCACGGAGGATGGATTCACGGCGCTGACGCTCAGCTTTCATCTGTTTTTCCATAGCGTCCTGAATTTCTGCTGGTGGAATGATGTTTTTCAGCTCAACACGGTTCACTTTGATGCCCCATTTATCGGTGGCTTCGTCCAGAATGGAAGTGATCTTGGTGTTGATCACATCACGGGAGGTCAGGGTGTGGTCCAGCTCCAGCTCACCGATGATGTTACGCAGGGTGGTGGCAGTCAGATTCTCAATGGCTGCGATCGGATGCTCCACGCCGTAGGTAAACAGCTTGGAGTCGGTGATCTGGAAGAACACCACATTGTCGATCTGCATGGTAACATTATCTTTGGTAATCACCGGCTGTGGTTTGAAGTCCACGACCTGCTCCTTCATGGAAACTTTCTTGGCAATACGGTCAATAAACGGAATCCGGAAGTGAACGCCGCTGGTCCAGGTGGCGTTATACACGCCCAGACGCTCGATGACATACTCGGTGGACTGCGGTACGATCTTGATGCTGCTGATGATCAGAACAAGAGCTAAAAGGATGAGAGTCATAATAATGATGAATTCCATAGTGTTACTCCTTACTTCAGATTATTTTGTTTTGACTTTGACGGTGGCTCCTTCAATGGAAAGGATCTCCACCACAGTGCCTTCGGGGATTTCGCTGTCGGCGGCAGCGCTCCAGTCCAGCCCGGATACATGGACGCGGCCCTTCTCCAGCGGCGTAATGGTTTTGATGACCACTGCCTCCTGACCGATGATGCGGTCGGCATTGGTCGGGGTCTTTTTCACCTTCAGCAGCTTGCGAAGCAGCGGCCGTGTGGCGATCAGGGCGGCAAGGGAGACGATCACGAACA
>JAGALG010000106.1 GCA_017848075.1 Oscillospiraceae bacterium
AGCGGCAGTAAATGGATGGAGCAGGTCTGCCGCGATTTGGAGATCCCAACCAAGTCCAATCGGGTGGATATTGGTGTCCGTGTGGAACTGCCTGCTGCCGTTTTTGCTCATTTGACCGATGAGCTTTATGAAAGCAAGATCGTCTACCGCACAGAGAAATACGGTGATAAAGTCCGCACCTTCTGTATGAATCCAAAAGGCGCCGTTGTAAATGAAAATACCAATGGCATCATTACCGTCAACGGCCACAGCTATGAAGACCCGGCTCGTCAAACCGAGAATACCAACTTTGCACTGTTGGTAGCCAAACACTTCTCAGAGCCGTTCAAGGATTCCAACGGCTATGGCGAAAGCATTGCCCGTCTGAGCAATATGCTGGGCGGAGGTGTTATTGTCCAGCGTTTCGGCGACCTGATCCGTGGTCGTCGTTCTACCCCAAACCGGATGCAGGATGCCTTCCTGACTCCGACCCTGAATGCAACTCCGGGAGACTTGAGTTTGGTTCTTCCAAAACGAATTCTGGACGGCATCATCGAAATGATTTACGCTTTGGATAAGGTGGCCCCCGGTACAGCCAATGACGATACTCTGCTCTATGGTATAGAGGTGAAATTCTACAACATGGAAGTAGAAGTCAATGACAGATTGGAGACCCGCTATGAAGGGCTGTACATTATCGGTGACGGCAGCGGCATCACCCATTCCCTGTCTCATGCATCTGCCAGTGGTGTTCATGTGGCAAGACGCATTGCCGAACAGTGGGACGCATAAAAATTTCATTGATAACATAAATCGACCTCCGTATGATTCTCTCATACGGAGGTCGATTGTCTTTGTCTATCGTTTCCAGCAATGCCCATCCGGATACCATTTATCCAGATTCTGAATAAACCACTGCTTCTGTTCGCTGCTCAAATAAGGATATGTCTGCTCGAAATCATATTGGTAGTCCTGGTTGTCTGCTTGGGACGCTTTATACAGCAGGACAATTTCAGGAGCCAGATAGGGCGTTCCATCGCAGAACAGCAGAGCTTGAGACAGCTCTCGTTCGATCTCTTTCTTTTTATCGAAAACGAAGTGATCTTCCTGCGCTGTATTAAACAGAAATTCAATGTAATCAAACTGCTTCATGCCAGTGTGGAAGAACTGATAGTACAACAGTCCTTCTTCTTCACAAGGGTAGAACTTGACAAGCTCACAGTCCCCTTTGAGGCACATCAGATTTCGGCCGCTCTCACTGGATCCTCCTGCAGTCAAAGGACGCAGTTTCCCCTGCCCGCGGAATTCATAAACACGCCAATCCTGCTCCAGCATATAGGACAGAATCGCCGCCCGATCTTTTTCAAATACGCAAATATCAATATCTCCGTGTGTTCGGAGCGTTCGATCAAGGAATAAATCCAAAGCGTAGCCACCGCAGACAGCCCATGAAAACGGAGCATCGTTCAGCAGACTTTTCGCCTGTGTCAACAAAATATCCATGTTATCTCTCCTTTCTCAAACTCTCTTTCCCGAATCTTCTCCGTGGACGGCAGCTTCCTTTATTTCTTAGACTTTTTGTCGGACAATTTCAGGACGCAAGTGAAAGCCAGACAAGGCATGCTGACCAGATTTACCAGGAAGCAAAGTCCCAGCAGAAGCTTCGGAAGAGGGATTCCCATCAGTTCCAGAATGGTCGGGAACAAAGTCGCCATTGCAACAGAGGACAAGCTCTGTTTAAACAGAGTATCAATTTTTCCTTTATCCAACTTGTTGTTCTCCGCTTTATTGTTTTCTTTTTTCTTCTGATCCATTTTCTTCTCCTCCTGCAGTGAAAAATTCCATATTCTTTATTATATACTGGCTATTCTCTATATTCAAGCTGTCTTTTTCTTCTCTTTCTCTTGTCTTTTGTTTGTTCATGCCTTATAATGGTTATGTGAGCCAGAAATAATTGGTAATTATCAACAAATTTTAATTCACATAAACTAAGGAGGACACAACCATGGAAATCAAAAACACCATCTGCGGCTTCCGTCCGCTGTCCACGCAGGAACTTCCGGAGCTGGAAGGCCGTCTCCACGAAATGGAGCACATCAAGAGCGGCGCTCGCCTTGTTTGGCTGGATCGCGACGATGAAAACAAAACTTTTGGTATCGGCTTCCGTACCCCACCGGAAAATCACACCGGTGTATTCCATATTCTGGAGCACTCTGTGCTCTGCGGATCCCAGCGCTATCCGGTAAAAGAGCCTTTCGTTGAACTGATGAAGAGCTCCATGAACACCTTCCTCAATGCGATCACCTTCCCGGATAAAACCGTTTATCCAATCTCCAGCCGAAACGATCAGGACTTTGTGAACCTGATGCGTGTATATCTGGACGCCGTTCTTCACCCACGCATTTATGCTTCTCCTGACATTTTCCATCAGGAAGGCTGGCACTATGAAATCGATGAAAACGGCAAACCAAGCTACAAGGGTGTTGTTTTCAACGAAATGAAAGGTGCCCTCTCCACTCAGGAACGCCTGCTGCGCAATGCCATCGGCCATAATCTGTTCCCAGATACCTGCTATGGTTATGTTTCCGGCGGCGATCCTGCTTACATTCCTGACCTGACTTACGAATACTACATCGGCTGCCATCGCCGTTTCTATCATCCATCCAACTCCTACATCTTCCTGGATGGCCGCATGGATATTGAAAAAGTGCTTGGCATAATGGATACAGAATATCTGTCTGAATTTGATAAACAGCCAACTGACAGCGAAATCGCTGTTCAGGCTCCGGTTCAGAGCGAAAATCAGAATGTTTACTACGAGGTTTCCGCAGATGCTTCTCTGAAAAACCGTGCAACTATGGCATGGGGCTTTGTACTGGGCGATTACAGCTGCCGCGAAAAACAGATGGCAGCACAGATCCTGTCTGATGCCCTCTGCGGCAGCAACCAGGCTCCTCTGAAAGCAAAACTGCTGTCTGCCGGTCTGGCACAGGATGTTCGCCTGTCTCTGGTTGACCGCATCATGCAGCCATATATGATTCTGGAAGTTTGCAACTGTGACGAAAATCGTGCCGACGAGATCAAAGAAATCGTCTTCGGCGAGATCCGCCGTCTGGCAGAAGAAGGTCTGGATCACGAACAGCTTTCCGCTGCTTTGGCAAACATGGAATTCCATATGAGAGAACGGGACTTCGGCAGAATGCCTCGCGGCCTGAACTTCGCCTTTATGATGCTGGGCCAGTGGCTCTACGGCGGCAACCCTGCTGCTGATCTGCAGGTTGGTGAACTCTTCACCTCCCTCAATGCGAAGCTGGCAGAAGGCTACTTCGAAAAAGTACTGGAAGAAATCTTCCTGAGCAACAACCATAACTGTCAGGTAACGATGCTGCCATCCCCAACTCTGGGTGCAGAAAAAATCGCCAAAGAGAGCGCTCGTCTGCAGGCAGAATCCGCAAACTGGACAGAAGCTGACATTGCCGAACTGAAAGAGATCCAGGCAAAACTGACTGCATGGCAGCAGAGCAAGGATACTCCGGAAGATCTGGCAAAACTGCCACACCTCCAGCTCAGCGACATCGAAGCAGAGCCACAGGAGATCCCAACCACCGAAAACACTCTGGCTGGCTGCACCCTGCTGCAGCATGACATTGCTACCAGCGGTATCGACTATGTAAATCTCTACTTTGATATCAGCGACCTGTCTCAGGAGCAGCTGTCTGCTGTATCCTTCCTCTGCTCTGTACTGGGCAGCCTGGATACTGCAAACCACAGCAGCGAAGAACTGCAGAAACTGCGTCGTCTGAACTGCGGTTCTCTCAGCTTCAATCTGCAGGCACATGAAGCCAACAACGATCCATCTGTTTGCCATAACTACCTGTCTGTTTCCTACAGTGCCCTCAACAGCAAACTGGAAAATGCGACTGCTCTGGTTCGTGAGATCCTCTGCACAAGCAAACTGAATGATAGCCGCAAACTGCAGGAGATCCTCAATCAGGATCACAGCAAGATGGAGCGCGCTATTGTGAATATGGGTAATGCCTTTGCAAGAGGCCGCATTGCTGCAAACACCTCTGTTTCCGGCGTTGTGGAAGAATGTGTTGGTGGCTTTACTTACATTCAGTGGCTGAAAGCACTGAAAAACGATTTCGAGAATCAGTCCTCCGCTCTGATCGAAAGCCTGTCCGCTCTCAGCGCACAGATCTTTGTGAAAGAACGCCTGACTCTCAGCCTGACCGGTCAGAACAATGCAGCCGCCTCCGCACTGGAAAGCCAGCTGCTGAACCAGCTGCCTTCCGGTCAGAAAGCACAGCCATGTGCACTGAAACCATGGGGCAAGAAAAAAGAAGGTATCATCATTCCTGCCGGTGTATCCTTTGCTGGTCTGGGCGGCAGCCTGCTTGACTTTGGCGGCAAATACAACGGCCATACCAGAGTAATGGCTCGTGCAACCTTCCTGGCTTACCTGTGGAATGTGATCCGTGTACAGGGCGGCGCTTACGGCACCGGTCTCACAGTCAGCGAATGTGGCAACGCTTGCTTCCACTCCTATCGTGACCCAAGCGCAGACCGCTCCCTGACCTACTACCGCAAAGCAGCTGACTTCCTGGATCAGTTCTGTGCATCCAATCCTGACCTGACTGGTCTGATCGTTGGTGCAGTAGCTGAATCCGATCCTCTGATGCTGCCACAGGCAATGGGTAAAGCTGCCGACGCCTTCTGGATGAAAGGCATCAGCCATTCTGACCGCTGCCAGCTCCGTCAGGAGATCCTGTCCACTACTCCAGCTGATATTGCAGCTCTGATCCCTGCTCTGCGTCAGCTGGGCGAAGAGGGCAGCGTTTGCGTCATCGGCGGCAAAGAAAAAGTAGAAGCCTGCGCAGCAGAACTGGATGTTATCCACACTCTCTAATCTCTGAATTTCAAAAGAGCAGACCTTTTCGGTCTGCTCTTTTTTTGATATAATGGTTTTATCATCTTTGGAAAAGAGGGATCCCATGGCAAAAACCTGTCCTTTCGTGAAAGCCTGCGGCGGCTGTCAGCAGCTGCAGATTCCTTATCATAAACAGCTGGAACAAAAACAACAGACGATTGAAAAATTGATGGCTCCCTATGGCAAATGCCAGTCCATTATCGGCATGGAGGAACCCTATCATTACCGCAACAAAGCCATTGCTACCTTTGCTCCAGTAGGAAAAAACAAATTTCTGCTGGGTATTTACGCCAAAAACAGCCATAAAGTAGTCCCGGTGAAGGACTGCCTGCTGCAGGACGAAAGCCTGAATCAGGTGCTGGAATCCGTAGCCGCAGCTGCTGCAGAATGTCATCTGCAGGCTTACGATGAAGATCGCCGCAGCGGTCTGCTGCGCCATGTGGTACTGCGAAGCAGCAAAGAAAGCGGTGAAGTTCTCTGTACCATCGTCACCGCACAGCCCAATTTCCCGGGCAGCAGCAATTTCGTCAAGGCTCTGCGGAAGCGCAGCCCACAGGTTAGCTCTGTGGTGCAGAACATCAATCCTGCCAAAACCTCCGCTGTGCTCAGTCCTTACTATAAGGTCCTCTATGGCAGCGGATATATTGTGGACAAGCTCTGTGGACTATCCTTCTCTCTGTCCTCCCGCTCCTTCTATCAAGTGAATCCCGTGCAGACAGAAAAGCTGTACAACAAAGCTATGGAACTGGCACAGCTCAGCGGCAGCGAGCGGGTACTGGACACCTACTGCGGAATCGGTACCATCGGTCTCTGTGCCGCTCCTCACTGCAAAGAAGTCGTGGGTGTTGAGATCAACGGCGATGCGGTTCGAGACGCTATCTTCAATGCGAAACGCAATCATATCAAAAATGCCCGCTTTGTAGAGGGTGATGCCACCCATTTCATGTCAGAGCTGGCCGCACAGGGTGAGACTGTGGATGTCGTCTTCATGGATCCTCCCCGCAGCGGAAGTACGCCGGAATTTCTCAAAGCCGCCGCAAAAATGGCCCCAAAGAAAATCGTCTACATCTCCTGTGACCCACATACTCAGGCAAGAGATTTGTCTCTCATTACCAAACTTGGCTATGATGTAAAAACCATTCACCCGGTGGATCTTTTCCCTCATACCGACCACTGTGAAAATATTGTGCTTTTGTGTAAAGGAAAGACCAAATAGGAGAATTCCTTGCGAGACATTCAAAGGATGGGATCCATATGATTTTTATTACAATCGATGATTTCTATGCAAAAGCCAGCACCTGTTCCACCATGAGCCGTCAGGAAGAGATCGAATGTGCCAAACAAATGAAAGGCGGAGATCTGCTTGCGCGCGAGCGATTGATACAAAGTTACCTTCCCATGATGGCAGGACACATAAAGCATGCAAAACCTCACCTGCAGAATTTAGGCTTGGTTCTTTATTATCAACAGGCGTTGGAAAAGGCTGTGGATACCTTTGATTTTTTGCAAGACAGTGAGCCTTTCTCTCACCGATTGAGTTGGTGTTTCCGACAGGCGCTCGTGAAATACATCGTAAGATATTCTGATGAATAAACCGTTATACTGCAGAAAACCCGCCTCCCCATAGGGAGACGGGTTCTTTTTACTTTACAGAAGGGTTTTGTTTTCTTTGTCCGGTGTTCCGAAGCGTTCCATACAGAAGGCAGCCATTTTATCAACGCCAACCTCTGCTGCGAACTGAATCGCTCCCTGTGGACAGTAACGAGTACAAGCCATGCACATGATACATTTGCTTGCGTCCGGATGCTTGATATCTTCTACGGTAATGGCACCACTTGGACACGCAGCAGCACAGTTTCCGCAGCCAACACAGGCTTCGCTGACAACAGGAGCCACACCTTTCTTCGCAGCCGGGGCTTTCAACAAATCGAACAGAGTCATTGGAGCTGCTCCGCTTGCAATCTTCTCCACAACTGCTTTACCGAAAGCTGCTGCCTGCTCCAAATCTGCTGCATTCGGACGACCTTTGGCAATTTCTTCGTTATAGCTGTGAGTACCAATAAACATGCCGCAAGCCATTGTGTGGAAACCATTTGGCTCCAGCAGAGCATGCATTTCGATCAGAGCATGATCGTAATCCCGGTTGCCGTACATTGCCAGCAGAACCACCGGAGTGTTATTTCCCTGCAATGCTTTTACAAAATCAAAGCACAGGCTTGGGATACGACCACCATAAACCGGCATACCGACGATCAGTAACTCATCTTCTGCAAAAGAATAGCTCTGCTCCCGCACAGCCGGAGCGGTTGCATTGATTTCCTGTTTCAGAGGCAGACCGGTGCCTTTGGCGATAGCCTGCGCTGCTTTACGGGTCGTATTGGTTGGGCTGAAATAAACAAGGGATACAGACTGCATGTTCATGGGAACTCCTCCTGTGTTGTTAATTTATTTCTGATAAGAAAACAGCTGACATTTGATCATGCCGTTATACAGCTTACGACGCTTGTCTGCTTTGCGGCCAAAGTAGACTTCAAACTTCTCATCGGGGCTGATGATATAGAAGCGGTCTTTTTCCCGAGGCACAAAGACCTTACCCATTGTGCGGTAGATTTTCTGCGCTTCTTTCATGTCCAGAAGACGCTCACCATACGGTGGGTTACAGATAAGGACACCCTTGCCCTCTTTCATGGCAAAGTCCTTCACATCCCGCTGTTCCACATGGATACGGGCAGCAACACCGGCCTTCTGTGCATTGGCTTTGGTCAGTTCCACTGCCTCCGGATCAATATCACTGCCATAGGCTTCAAAGGTAGCGCTGCGGTCAATCAAGTCGAAAGCTCGCTGCCGCTCCTCCTGCCAGATTTTCTGTGGGATCAGATTCCATTTTTCTGCTGTAAAGTGACGGCGCAGACCCGGAGCAATCTTCATGGCATGCATTGCACCCTCGATCAGCATGGTGCCGGAACCGCAGAATGGGTCATAGAGGGTGGAGTCCGGGTACACACGGGCCAGATCAATAATACCGGCAGCCAGTGTTTCCTTCATTGGTGCAATGACGGAGGTCTGACGATAGCCTCGTTTATGAAGGCCTGCGCCGGAAGTATCCAGCATAATCAGACAGTGATTTTTATGGATACCGAATTCGATCTGATGGATCGAACCAGTCTCCTCAAACCAACTGATGTTATACGCCGCACCAAGACGGTTCACCATCGCTTTTTTCACGATTTTCTGACAGTCCGGGATACTATGCAGCTGAGAGTTCAGACTGTAGCCTTTGACCGGAAATGCATCTTTCGGGCCGATATAGTCCTCCAGTGGAATCTTCTTCACACCCTGGAACAGGTCTTCGAAGCTGTAGGCATCAAATTCACCCAGCAGGATCTGCACGCGTTCCGCGGTACGCAGACCGATATTGGCACGGGCCAGCAAGGCCTCGTCGCCACAGAATGTCACACGGCCATCGCTGACACGGACATCCTCCGCACCCATGCGGCGAACCTCCGAGGACAGAACACTTTCCAGACCAAAGTGACAGGGAGCTGTTAATTGAAATTTCAAGGTATTTCCTCCATTGTAATCGACAGGGGTTTATTCGTTCTGCTCTCAGTGTACCAAAAGAATGGCACAAAAGCAAGAAAAAAGCCGGGGAGCTTGTCCCCGGGCTTTGTATTATTCTTATTCTTCTGCTTCGGTGGCTTCGATTACGCCATAAGCGCCGCCTTTGCGTTTATAAACCACATTGATCTCATTGCTTGCCACATTGCGATATACGAAGAAGTCATGGCCCAACATATTCATCTGAAGGATCGCTTCTTCTACATCCATTGGTTTTACAGGGAAGCGTTTGGTATGAACAACCTGATATTCTTCTGGCTGGTATGGAGCATCATCGTATTCAGCATTGTAAGCGCCGGATTTCAGTCTGCTTTCCAGTTTGCTCTTATTCTTTACGATCTGGCGGAAGAGCAGGTCGCATACACTCTCCAGAGAGTCGATGCGGTCGGAGGTTGTTTTTTCGGCTCTGAACACAAGTCTTTCTGCTTTGATGGTTACTTCAACAGTTTCTCTTTCGCCTTCATTGGTTACGGTAACAAAGGCTTTTGCATCATCGAAGAAACGGTCAAACTTGCTGAGTTTTTTCTCAACGCGCTCTTTGAAAGATTCTCTTACCGATGTGTTGCGAGCAGAAATGGTAATATTCATAGATCCAACCCCTTTGTTTTGAACCTGTCCACAACTTGGATAAGTTCACTATATTTGGTGATTTCATTATAGTACAAATTAGCGGAATCGTCAATAGTCTTCTGCCGTTTTCTATATTTTCTTTTCCAATTGATAAAAGGAAAGCCATAGAAAAAGCGTTCGCTCATCAAAGCGAACGCTTTTTTCTATGCTTCACAGAGTTTGTATTCCTTGATCAGCTCCTCCATATGAGAAGCGCCATGTACCAGGATCACCTGATCATCGATCACGATCATTGGGATACCGGCCCGATGGGTCTGGCGAACTTCCTCATATTCCGGAGCAGTGTCACGGATGGTCAGGAATTTCTTCAGAGAACCTACGCTCTCGCAGATATCCACATAGGCATACTTCACTTCATGCTGGGAAAGAACCTCTTTCACCGGTGGACAGCCACCTCAGGTCTGGGTGCCGTACAGTACGATTTTACGCATTGCAATCGTCCTTTCTATCCTATTTTACAAAACAAAACCGGAGAGCCAAATCTCTCCGGTTATAGTATAGAATAAGATAGAGGAATTGTCAACGATTCATAACAAAACGCGATGAAGTATCTATTCTTCCAACAGTTTGTATGTTTCGACCAATTCTTTCACATGATCCGGACCATTGACCAAGATGACCTCGCCATCGATCACAATCGTTGGAATACCAACGCTATGTTTCTCTCTGACCATTGCATGAGATTCTGCTGTATCTCGAATCTTCAGGTATTTTTTCAGAGAGCCAACGCTTTCACAAACATCAACAAAGGCAAAAGTAACACCAGCCTGAGTCAAAGCCTCTTTTACTGGTGGGCAATCGCCGCAGGTTGGAGTGCCGTATAATACAATTTTACGCATCGCCATCGATCCTTTCAAAACAAAATCAGAAGGGGTGAGCCTTCTCTTTTATTATAGAAGGTTGACTAATCTCTGTCCAATAGCAAAAACTGATGATTATTCTTCCTCCCTTGTTGTCATCAAACTGGTTAAAAAGTCTAAAGTCTATCCCTTTTTACAAAAAGAGTTACAATTTTTTGTAAAAATGATAGCTTTTTTTCTCTGTAGGCACTATAATAGGGTTAGTTTCCCTGTTTTGTGTTTTGAGGAACCAACATTTTTCTGTGAGGTGTTTTTTATGAGCAACGGAGCAGTTTCCACCGCTGTGGAACGGGAAAATCCCATTATCACCGGACCAATCTGGCGACAGCTGCTGTACTTCTTC
>JAGALG010000107.1 GCA_017848075.1 Oscillospiraceae bacterium
TTCCATCTGCGCTTTATAGTGTGCATACTCCTCCTCAACAGCCCGAATTGCAATTTTTTCCGGGGTATCCTCCTTCAGCATGAAGTGGATCGTCTGCTCCAGGCAGGCAAATTTGATTCGTTTCATGGGAAATCCTCCTTAGAAATGATGTTATTTTTATTTTATCATTGCATTTTTCCAGATTTCAAAGGATTTTCCCCATATTGACGCCATTTTTGTGAAAAGAGCGCAGCAAGGTTTTCGCAAGAATTTATGAAAAAAGCCGACGGCTCTGTACAGAGCTGTCGGCTTCTGCTTTTATTTACTGTACGCTTTCAGATCAGCGACAAAGTTGTGGCACTGCTCCTCAAGGGTTGCCCAGCTGGTCACCATGCGAACACAGCGTTTTCCATCGCCCATGTCCTGATAATCCAGTACGGCGTATTTCTGATTCAGCCGTTCCAGAACCTCCACCGGGAAGATCGGGAAAATCTGATTGGATGGGCTTTCGCAAAGGAAATCATAGCCCAGCTCCCCAATACCCTCTCTCAAAATGTCCATGCAGTGGTTGGCATGGTTTGCCAGCTCCATAAACAGATTTTCCTTGAAAAGAGCCTCGAACTGAACGCCCAGCACCTTGCCTTTGGCCAGCATCGCACCACGCTGCTTCATGTGACGGCGGAAATCCTGTTTCAGCTCTTCTTTCACGATAACCATGGCCTCACCCATGAAGGCTCCGTTTTTGGTACCACCGATGTAAAAGGCATCGCAAAGCTGTGGGTAATCCTCAAAGCTCAGATCCGTGCAGGCCAGTGCGGAACCCATTCTTGCGCCGTCAATAAAGAAGATCATATCATGAGCCTTGCAGTAAGCATACAGCTCCTGCAGCTCTGCCTTGTTGTAAACGGTGCCCAACTCGGTGGAGTTGGAGATATAGACCATCTTTGGCACCGGGCAGTATTCTTCCTGGTTCAGCAGTCTTGCATGCTCCAGATGAGCAACCGTCAATTTACCGTCCGGAGTCTGCTCTGCCAAAATTTTATGGCCGCTCTCCTCGATAGAGCCGCACTCATGTCCATAAATATGGCCGGTTTCCGCGGAGATGATAGCCTCTACCGGACGGAGGAAGGCTGCAGCTGCCAGAATATTGGTCTGGGTGCCGCCGGAAAGGAAATGCACATCGGCTGTTGGGCAGTGAATTTTCTGTCGAATATAATTTTTCGCGTTTTCGCAGTGTTCATCCGCACCGTAGCCGGCACTCTGCTCCATATTGGTATCCACCAAAGCCTGCAGAACGGCTGGATGGGCGGTTTCGCTGTAGTCATTGACAAAGCTGTACATAGGCGTCCTTCTTTCTTTTGCTTTCTTTGTTTATCATACGCCCGTCTGCCTGTACTTGTCAAGTCACTTCAATTCTGTAAATTATTAAATCATTTGTTAATTCCTTTCTTTTTCCGTCAGATTTGTCTAATTTGAAGCAGATGCAACAGCAAAATTCATAAGTTCTTATTTATTTCGTTGACACCCTCTCTCAGATTCGATATAATGATTATAAACGAACTGTGAACAAGTTCGCATTGTGAAAAAAAGGTATTATGAGAAAGGCTGGTAAGCTGAAAATGGAAAAGAATTCAAGAAAAGGCCTGATGGACTCCATCGTCGTCGGCGCTGCGCTGTTCTCCATGTTCTTTGGTGCGGGAAATATGATCTTCCCACCGTATTTAGGTCTTCAGACCGGACAGAAATGGCTCAGCAGCTTCTTCGGCTATTACATTGGTGACATTGGTTTGGCTTTGGTCGCTATGTTCACCCTGATCCGTGCTCGTGGTCACGAGCCAGTTATGGCTCCTTTGGGTAAGAAACTGAGCATTCTGCTCATGTCCACAATCGTTCTTTGCCTCGGCCCCTTCATTGCGATCCCTCGTACAGCCGCAACTACTTTCGAGTTGTCTGTCGTTCCTCTGCTGGAAAGCTTCCCAGCTCCTCTGTTCTATTTTCTCTTCTTTACCCTCGTTTTGATGCTTTGTCTGAACCAGTCTGCGGTTGTTGATATCGTCGGCAAGGTTCTGACCCCGGTTCTCTTTGTTGGACTGCTGGTACTGATCGCTTTAGGCGTTTTGAATCCTCTCGGCCCAACTGATACCGCTTCTATCATCGATAATGTCTTTGCAAGCGGTATCCAGTCCGGATACCAGACCATGGATGTACTGGCAACCACGATCTTTGGTGCACTGATCCTGAACAGCGTAGCGGAAAAAGGCCACACCGATGAAAAATCCCAGATCAAAGTTTCTCTGGGTGCCAGCCTTGTAGCCGGTATCGGATTGTTCATCGTTTACTTTGGTCTGACCTATTTGGGTGCTACCGTGTCTTCTATCTATGAAGTATCGGTGGACCGCACTCAGCTGCTGATCCATTTGATCCAGGATCTGATTCCAGGCAATACCGGCGTCATCTTCTTCGCTGTTGTTGTATGCATGGCCTGTCTGACCACTGCTATTGCATTGACCAGCTCCGCTGCCAACTACTTCTGTACCATCAGCCGCGGTAAGCTGCAGTATAAAGGTTTGGTTGTTATCGTCTGCATTTTCAGCGCAGCCATCTCCTGTGTTGGTACCGAA
>JAGALG010000013.1 GCA_017848075.1 Oscillospiraceae bacterium
AACCCCTCTTTGGTATCTCCCCTTGGTTTCTGCTCTACCGCCCCCCTCATCCGTCAGCTTACGCTGCCACCTCTTTCGAGGTGGCTTTTTTCGTTTTTCTTGCCAGCGGGGCAGAAGCCTCCCCATGGCTCTCCCTTACCGGGGCTTCAACCAAAAGGAAGCTCCGCTTTTTGTACCAAAAAGGTCTTGATAAGAGAAGAAAAATCTGTTAAAGTTGTTATGTGACAAAATCTCGAAGGGGGACTTTACTATGAAATTTTCTGAATATCCTTACGAACGCCCGGATTATGAGCAGGTAAAAGCACAGCTGGAAGCCTTGATGGCAGAGCTGCAGGCCGCTCCAAACGCTGACGCCTTTATGGAAATCTTCGACCGCATCATTGCGCTGCGGGGTGAATACTCCACCATGCGTACCATTTGCTCCATCCGCAACTCCATCAACACCAAAGATGAGTTCTACGACAAAGAGACCGAGTACTGGAACGAGTACGGCCCTCTGTACCGCGCACTGGAAAACAAACTGTCTGCGCTGGTTCTCAACTGCCCGTTCGTGGAGGATCTGAAGAAAATTATCCCAGGCACCTACTTCACCAAGGCTGATTACGCAAACCGCAGCTTCCGGGAAGATGTGATTCCGGATCTGCAGGCCGAAAACAAACTGGTGACCGAATATAAAAAACTGATCGCTTCTGCTGCTATCGAGTTCGAGGGCAAAACCTACAACCTGATGCAGCTGCAGGCCTTGACCAAATCCCCAGACCGTGAGCTGAGAGAAAAAGCCTACAATGCTCGCATGGGCTGGTTCGAGGAAAACGAAGCAAAAATCGACGATATCTTTGACCGCATGGTTCACCTCCGTGACGGTCTGGCAAAAAAACTGGGCTTCAAGAACTTCACCGAGCTGGGTTATGTTCGCATGGAGCGCTTTGACTACGACGAAAACGATGTGAACACCTACCGCAGCGAAGTGGTAAAACACATGGTTCCGGTTGTGAACAAACTGTTCGAGAACCAGAAACAGCGTCTGGGTATGAACCGCATTCGCTACTTCGATGAAAGCATCGAGTTCCTCTCCGGCAACCCAACACCAAAGGGTACTCCGGAGGAGCTGGTGGCTGCTGCTCAGAAAATGTACCACGAAATGTCTCCGGAGACCGGCGAATTCATCGATGTGATGGTCAACGGCGAGCTGATGGACCTGGTTTCCAAACCGGGCAAAGCAGGCGGCGGCTATTGCACCAGACTGCAGAAATATAAAGTTCCATTTGTATTCGCAAACTTCAACGGCACCTCTGCGGACGCCGATGTTCTGACCCACGAAATGGGCCATGCCTTCCAGGCATACCAGTCCAACCACATCCGTGTTCCGGAGTGCACCTGGGCTTCCAAGGAATCGGCTGAAATCTTCTCCATGGCAATGGAATTCTTCGCACAGCCATGGTATCAGGACTTCTTCAAAGAGGATACCGAGAAATACTTCTTCAGCCATCTGGCTGACACCGTTCGTCTGGTTACTTACGGCGTGCTGGTTGACCACTTCCAGCATGAAGTGTACAACAATCCGGACATGACTCCTGCTGAAAGAAAAGCATGCTGGAGAAGACTGGAGAAGATCTACCGTCCAAACAAGGACTACGAAGGCTGCGACATTCTGGAAAGAGGCTGCTGGTGGTATCAGCAGCAGCATATCTTCGCAAGCCCATTCTATTACATTGACTACACTCTGGCGCAGATTTGCGCTCTGCAGTTCTGGAAGAGAAGCCAGGTGGACAAAGATCCACAGGCTTGGCCGGATTATCTCAGCATGTGCAAATGCGGCGGCACGCTGCCATTCCGTCAGCTGCTGAAGGTTGGCCATCTCCGTGAGCCATTCCAGGAGGGCATCCTGGGCGAGGTCATGGAAAGCCTCTGCGCAGCGCTGGACGCAGTTGACACCAGCAAGATGTAAGGAAAGCATTGTTTTGAAAGAAAGGAGTATCGATATGGTTACTCAAAAGACATTCTTTGTCGGTTGTATTTCAGTGATCGCCGTGCTCCTTTTCTGTACAGTGATTGTTTTACATATGGAGCAGTCAAAGCCCCCCAGTTCTTTTGCAGAAGAAGTAATCAAGGTGGTGGCAAATTGCCCGAATGAAGATTTTATGACAAAGATTCTTTCTGCTGGTGTTTCTGGGACAGAAAAAGCTTTGTTTCAAAAAGAAAAAGAACGAATTCTACAAAACTGGGAAATCGCTTTGGGAGAATATTTTTCAGAAAACTGTTTGCATAGTACAATGGTTACCGGAAATTTACTGGAGTTTCATTATTGGTCCGTTGATTTTAATGAGAAAGTTTCCGTCCTTGATATGAGGATGCTGAAAAGATTAGATCAGTACGAATCCGTTCTCTGCTCCGTTCAGGCGGGTCAAGAAATCATGGAAGTTTTGTTTGATTTTCATTATAACCCTGACGGTAAAATTAGCGGAGTGGATATTGGACGCTATATAGATGGCAAAGGTGATTTTGGTAGAAGAATATTTCCACAAACATAAAAGCAGCCC
>JAGALG010000108.1 GCA_017848075.1 Oscillospiraceae bacterium
GACCTACACCGGCATCACCTCATTTGGCTTCCCCTTCCTGATTCTGACCACCGGTGGTACAAACCTGATTCGTGGTGACGGCAGCCCAAAATACTCCATGTGCTGCAACTTGGTAGGTGCTCTGATCAATACTGTTCTGGACCCGCTGTTCATCTTCGGTTTTGATATGGGTATGGCCGGTGCCGCATGGGCAACTGTGATCGGACAAGCCGTATCTGGTCTGATGGTTCTGCTGTACATTCCACGCTTCAAAACCTTGAAGCTGCATCTCAGTGACTTCCGTCCTGACCTGAAATACAGTCTGCCGATCGTCTCTCTTGGCCTGACCCCATTCTTCAATCAGATCGCCATGATGGTGGTGCAGATCGTAATGAACAACACCATGACCTTCTACGGCGCACAGTCCGTATACGGCAGCAGTATCCCGCTGGCCTGCTCCGGTATCATCGCCAAGGTAGGTATGATCTTCTTCTCCATCGTTATCGGTATTTGTCAGGGTGTTCAGCCGATCATTTCCTATAACTATGGTGCCGGCAATTATAAGCGCGTAAAGGAAGCTCTGCTTCTGGCCTGCAAAGTAGCCTTTGGTATTTCCATCGTTGCTTTCCTGTGCTTCCAGCTGTTCCCTCGCCAGATCGTTGGTCTCTTCGGCAGCGGCAGTGAAGAATACTTCCAGTTTGCGGAACAGTACTTCCGTATTTATATGTTCTTCACCTTTATCAACTTCCTGCAGCCGATTTCTTCCAACTTCTTTACCGCTGTAGGTATGCCAAAACGCGGTGTGTTCCTGTCCCTGACCCGACAGATCATCTTCCTGCTGCCGCTTCTGCTGATCCTGCCAATGTATATGGATATCGACGGCGTTATGTACTCCGCACCAATTGCGGACTTCTTTGCCGCAGCTCTGGCTATCATCTTTATCAAAGCCCAGCTGCAGCGTCTGCCGGATAGCAATAATGAATAAAAGTAAAAGCTCCCTTGTCAGCAAGGGAGCTCTTTTTTATTCATACTTCTTACCAACATAAACAAGCGGGAGAAACAGGCTTAGCAGTGACCAGAATAACAAAATCCAGAAAATCAGGCTGCGATCCAGCCAAAGAATTCCCAAGCCTTTCTGTAATAGCAGCCAGTGTCCTGCACCATAGATCAGCGGTACGGAAATAGGCAGATATACTGTCCAGCAGCGCAAAGCTTTGACAATATAGGGCCAGTTGCTGTTATTCAGGTTTACACCCGGGATATTCATTTTAAACCCGTTGTGATGATAATAGCGGATTTGATTTTCATCGTAATATGCAGGCAATCTCTCTTGAATCAGCAGCCACACAAAACAGCCGAAAAGCGCTGGAAGCAGCAGGAAAGTCTGCATCTCAAAACCCATCGCTTGCGGGTCGTATTTTAGCCAAAGCAAGGTCATCCACTCCACAGCAACGACCACCCATGTACCCAATAACACCAACCAATGCAGAGGACGCTTCCATGGTTCTTTTCCTAAGTTTTTCTCCTCACCCAGTCCAATCGCCTTTTGAACCAGTTCCTCAACCTGCTGTTGCTGCATACTGCTTTGAGGCAGTCGCTCGCACTGGAGAAGTTCTGCCACTGTTACACCCAAAATATCTGCCAGAGGCGTTAGAATGGTGATATCCGGCATACTCAAACCTCGTTCCCATTTACTGATCGCCTTATCTGACAGGAACAATTTTTCCGCCAGTTCTTTTTGAGTCAGTTGTTTCTCTTTGCGCAAGTTTGCTACAAATGTCCCAAATTTTTCTTTATCGATTTGATACATCTTCCCACTCCTTTCGTATACAGCATAGCATCGGAGACTCAAAAGCGCAACCGACCAGTGGTAGAGTCGAAAATTTGCACCTTATCTTGATCTTTCTCTTGACTTAGAGTCCACTCCAACAATTATAATAGATAAAATGACAATCGAGGAGGCCTTGTAATGACGATCAAACAGGTCAGTGAACAGTATCATATTTCTGTGGACACCCTGCGCTACTATGAGCGTGTGGGCATGATCCCACCGGTAACCCGCACGGCCAGCGGAATCCGTGACTACAACAAAGAAGATCTAAAATGGGTAGAGCTTGCCATCTGTATGCGAAATGCCGGTCTTCCTGTAGAGGCCATGATTGAGTATGTCCGTCTTTGTCGGATCGGCGATACCAGCATCGGAGATCGTCTGCATCTGCTGGAGGAGCAAAGAACCGTGCTTTTGGAGCAGCGCCGTCAGATTGATGAAACTCTGGAGCGGCTGAACTATAAAATCAGCCAATATGAAATTGCAGCCCGTACCGGCAAGTTCCCGGAATGTCGCTGCTGTCACAAATGCTAATGCACACAAAAAGAACGCCAACAGGCGTCCTTTTTCTTTAACAATATCCGACAGAGAGACCAAACAGCAGCAACGCACTGGTCAGCAGCAAATTCAACAATTGGAACTTCCAGCTGAATTTGATCCACTTTCCATAGCTGATATCTGCCAATCCAAGAGAAATCAGCAATGCAGCATTGGTAGGGTAAAATACATTGGAGAATCCGTCACCGAAGGCAAAAGCCAGCACACAAAGCTGTGCTTCGATTTCAAAGATTTGTGCCATCGGCACGATCAAAGGCATCAACAGGAATGCTTTGGCTGATCCGGAGCTGATAAAGAAGTTCAGCACCAGCACGATCAAATAGATGCACAAAATGACCGACCATTTCGGCAGGCCGCTGACACTATTCACCGCCCAGTAGAGAAGGGTGTCCAAAATTTTTGCCTCTGTCAAAGTGTATTTGATGGAGCTGGCCATTAAGATCAAAAGGACAGCCGGAAAAATACCGCTCATTCCTTTTCCAAAGGCTGAAGCTAACTCCTTTCCTCTCATTCCGCAAGTAAGGCTGGCACTGATTCCTGCAATCAAAAACATGACAGCCACAATAATCATGGTATAGTCCTGGAGGGCATGAATAAAACTGGAACTTAGGACCAGAAGGATGCCTACTCCAACAATCGATCCAAAACAAATCAGGCCCTGATCCATCTTCTTTTGAGCTTCAAACCGTTTCTTTTTCTGAAGCTCTGTGTGCCCTACCTTTTTGGCATGATGAAGCAGGAAAATGAGCAGTAAAGCATAGATCAGTACAAAACTGAGCGCACGCAGCCATATACCGGAGAACATCGGCAATCCAGCCAAACTTTGGGCTACGCCCACCGTAAAGGGATTGCAAACACCGGATGCAAAACCACAGCCAACGGCCAACAAGCTCATACCCAAGCCAGTTAAAGTATCCCAGCCGAGGCTCACAGCCAAAGCCGCCACAATAGGAACCAAGGGCACACATTCTTCAAAGGAACCAATAAAAGCACCCATCGCCATAAAGAAGAAGGTGATCACAGCAAGCAAACGATAGCGGGCAGAGCCGAAGCGATCCACGATCTTATCCAACATATAATTCTTCAAACCGCAGAGCTGCAAGGCATTGAATACACCACCGATAACCAACAAAAAGACAAGGATGGCAAGGATCATACCGCCTCCTTCTGCTGTCAGGACCAGCAGTGGGGACAACAGCCACTGCCAGAACGGCAGGCCTCCTTCCACATAGGTGAAACCAGCCGTCGTATCGATCACGGTGTTTCCGCTTTCATCCAATGCACGGGCATATTGACCGCCCGGGATCAGAAAGCTCAATCCATATGTCAACACCATCAATAGTGCAATAACCAAAATGGCTGTTAAAAAGGACTTAACACTAATATTCAAGCCCTGTTTTCTTTCATTCATATCCCAAAACCTCTTTATTGCAAATTTCCTTCCTATTGTAAATCAGGTACTTTCCCTTGTCAACAAAAAAGGAGCCGCAGATAAACTGCGGCTCTGACAATTTTTAATGATGGTGATCACAATGGCAAGTATGCTCATGCTGTTCGCAATCACAGTGTTCATTTTCACAGTGATCGTGGCCACAGTGACAGTGATGCTCATGGTCGTGATCGTGGTCACAGCCACAGTCGCAGGAATCTTCACTCTGCACATTCAGATTCAGACGAGCTTCTTCACCGCCGATGCCCAACTCCTCACGATATTTCGCTACCATACGCACCGATACCAAATAGCCTTTGGCATTGAGGATCTGCGTCAATTTCAAATCGCTGAACGGATTTTCCTCCTGCTCCTTCTCCACTGCCTCCTGCAGGGCTTCTTTTACAATTTCTTCATTCAGGTGGGTTTGTGTATTATCCTGACTGGAACGAAGCACGAAATTACTCAGTGGGAAAACGCCATAAGTGGTCTGCACATATTTATTTTTCAGAGTATGCACAATGGTTTTCGGCTGGATACCCAGTTCTGCTGCCAGCTCCTCTACCGTGATGACCCGCATATACTGTGGGCCGAAGTGGATCATGCGCTCCTGATGGCGCAGCACTGCTTTGGCAACCTTCAGCAGCATTTGTCCCCTGGTGGTCACACACTGCTGCAGCCATTTAACCTTTTCCATATTGCCTTTGATGTAAGCTGTAAGAGCCGCATCCTTACTTTCCTTCGCCATATCAATATATTCCTGACAGAGATGAACTTTTGGTAAGTTATA
>JAGALG010000109.1 GCA_017848075.1 Oscillospiraceae bacterium
AAGGATAGATGCGAACAATATTACGCAGGGCACTGTCACACTGCAGAGACAGATATTCTTTGTAGTTATCCACTTCAAAGACAGCTTTTGCGGTGTCAACAACACGCCAGATAACCGCAATGCCGATCTCAACCGGATTACCCAGACAATCGTTGATTTTCTGACGATTGTTGTTGAGAGTCATTGCTTTCAGGGACAGCTTTTTGCTGACAGTTTCGGTGCTGACAGCGGTACCTTCCGAGGAGACAATGATGTTCTTTTTGCTGTTGTTCACATCACCGCTCTGGTTCAGTTTGGTTTTCGCAGCCGGATTGACCGCAGTGCAGAATGGATTCACAAAGTAGAAGCCGCTTTCCTTCAAGGTGCCGATGTATTTACCGAACAAAGTGAGAACCAGGGCCTCCTGCGGGCCGATGACCTTCAAGCCACAAAATGGAATCCAGCCCAGAGCCAACCAAAGGATGCCCAGAATCAGCAGGAAAGGAGAACCGCCATAATCCAGTATAATGCCTCCGCAGATGAGAGTAGCAATGGCAGCGACCAGACCAAGCAAGGTCAGAATCAGCACGAGCATACCGTTTTTCTTGGTGTTTAAGATAATTTCTTTCATAGAGAGACCTCCTTCAATGTTCTATTTGATATTAAAATGATATCAAATAGATTTGAGGATGTCAAGAGAAAATCCGGTATTTATGGAAAATAAATTAGTACAACAGATAGTGGTCAAATTCATGGCAATATCTTGTCTGGTCAATGCTGAAAAGCTCAAAGGGTTTTTCAAAGGCACCCTGCTTATCAATGATGGAATAGAGCATGATGTGGGAATCTCCGGAAAAACCGAAGCCGTCCGAATCCATCCAGTGCCAGCCACTGGGCTGGATGGTCCACAGCATGAGGAAGCGCTCCTGCTCCAAAGCATGGAACTCTGCCTCAAAGCGCACATCGTAGCATTGGCCAAGGCGATGCTTTTTCTCCCAGCGTTCGTCTTTTGTAATGCCCGGGAAGTTTTTGATATTGCCTGCTTCATCCAACACCGCTTTGATGATTTCAAGGCAGTTTAGACCGGAAAAGAAAACATTCAAATCCTGCATGCGATACGGATGGCTTGGGGTTTGAATATACTGATACAAATAACTCATACTACTCCTCCAATTTTCTTTATTATACAATACTGGCATAAAAAAAGACAGGGACAAAAGCCCCTGTCTTAAGTTCCTTGGGATTCATTGTGTGACATGATCAGTTGACTGCAAAACGATTCAAACGCCTGTTGTTCCTTTAAGCTGGCAAAAGAGAATTCCTGATACTTTGCCTCATCGTCTTTCCAGTACAGATATAAGCACGGTGCAGAACCTCCGGCCTCGATGTCCGGGGTTCTTTTCCTGACTTCACCACTGTTCATGTAATTCAGGAATTCGCCCCATTCCTCCTCAGACAAGTCGATGAAGGAGGAACATGTAATGTCCGACTCTCTGAGAGGCCATGTGAGCCCCTCTCTTTTTTCAAAATAGAATTGATATTTTCCTTCTTTTAAATAAAAATGGTATCGTTGATACTCAGGTGGGTAGCTCGAAGAAGAACGGGTATAAACGAACTCCGTGATATCCTCTGCGGCAATATCCCTTCCAACGATTCGCACTTTATTTTCCCTCAGAGTCAAAAAGAAAATGGCAATGGCAACAGTCATTACAATGCAAATACCTACAATCACAATATCGAGTCCTTTCCTGGTTTTGGATTTTCCTGGATCTGTTTGCTGCATGATGTTTTGTTGCCCTCCCTTCCTGCCGAAACCCTGTGCATATTATAGCATAGATAAGAGCAAAAAGACAGGGACGAAAGTCCCTGTCTCTTCAGTCAAAAGCTCATATTATGTATTTTTCATAATAACGGTGTCCACACATTCGCCGGCGTGTTCACAAGCATCTGCACAAGCCTCAAAGCCTTCATAAATTTTTTGCCATGCAATGGTTTCCATAACATCTGTGGAATTGGTGACAAGATCGTGCATAGAGGAAAGATAAAGCTTATCACACTCTTCCTCCATATCATGCATTTCTATAATCAGCTGTTTGATCTTTTTGGACTTCTTGAAGTTTTCAAACTCTCCCATGATCGCACAGAGCAGGTCACAAGTTTTAACAATTTTTTTTGCAAACTCGATAGCAACCGGTTTCACAGAACGGATATGGTACATGTAGAAGATCTGGAGGACTTCCTCAATCTCATCGATTACATCGTCCAACTTATGGCTCAACATATCCAGGTCTTCACGGTCGATTGGAGTAACAAACGCCTTGGCAAGTGCTGCATTCATTTCGTGTTTTTTCATGTCTGCACGATGTTCGATATCATGGATCTCACCCAGCATTTTTGGAAGCTGGTCAGTGTCGTAGTTTTCGAGACAGTTCACAAGATAAACTGCGCCTTCCTTGGAAAGCATGGTGCTTGCTGTAAAGTTCTCAAAATAAAATTTATCGCCTTTTGCCATTTTTCATTTTCCTTTCCATCATTTTCTTATGATATTAAGTAAAGATAAACATGAACAATTTGGTCATAAGGAAACCAACCAATCCACAGCCAGGGAAGGTCAATACCCAAGTCAGTACCATTTCTTTAACAACAGAGAAGTTGATTGCGGATACCCGCTTTACAGCACCAACGCCCATAATGGAGACTGTCTTTGCATGTGTCGTGGATACCGGCAAACTGAAAACG
>JAGALG010000110.1 GCA_017848075.1 Oscillospiraceae bacterium
AATACAGCGCAGCTGGTCATCCGTCTCCTCGTAAGGGAAGCGGCGTTCAAAGTCATGCTGCCACTCCGTATCCGGGCCAAAGGCATGACCTTCCACGCTCATACGCTGAGCATACAGTTTGATCAGCTCATCGGCCATATCCTTCACTTCTTTGCGGACACGAGCTCGGGTCTTCTGCCACTCGCCGGAGTTCAGCTTATTCAGCTTTACAAGCCCTTCCTCGCCGCCGCTGACATATTTGGTCACCAGATCCAGCTGAGTGACCGGCACAAAAAGCATATCCGTACCGGCATAACGGATTTGAATGTAGTCTTTGATCACACCATGGATCTCCCGTTTTACTACACCCTCAAAGATACCAATACCATGGGAGACATGCACCACAAAATCGCCGATTGCCAGATCAGAAATTTGCTTGATATTGGATTTTCTCTTTGCTTTTCGCTGTTTGCTCTGACCGCTTTTGCCATGACTTAACAAAGCAAAGCGCATTTTGGGGTATTCAATCCCGCCGGAAATGGTATTCTCCAATACATATACCTTTCCCGGAATCAACTGCGGCACATCCTGGACAAAGGCGGCATTAAACCCATCCCGCAGCAGATCCGCAGTCAGTGCTTCGGCAGAACGCTGCGTTCCCGCAAAAAGCACGCAGCAATAATCGTCCCGACAGTAGTCTGTCAGGTCTTCTTTCAGAATTTCATATTCACCGCTCCATGCCGCCATCTGAGAGGCAGAGAGCACCATGGTTTCCTTCACAGGAACTTCGCTGACCAAACGGGTGAAGCTGTCCATCAGCACACCACTGTGGCTGCTGAGCTTACGGCACAGGGCTACAAAGTCCTCATAATACACACTGCAGTCCTTGAACAGAACACCTTCCTCCAGCAGCTGGCGCACATCCTCGTGGTGCTGATCCAGAATCGCCTTTAAGCGTTCCTTGCAGGTAATCGGCTCGCAGATCACGGTGATAGCCTGCGGCATATAATCGAAGATGGTGGCCGGCTGCGGATATAGCAGCGGCAAATAGCGGTCGATGCTGACCGGATTGATTCCGTCATCCAGACGGCGGAGGTCCTGCTCCAAATGCTCTTTTGCCTTGAGACCTGTCTTGCCTTTTAAGCTATCATAGGCTTTCAGCAGCAGCTTTTTGAGACTGTTATGGGAATCAAACAATACTTCCCTTGCCGGTGGGATCGTGACGCATTCCATCGCCTCTTCCCGGCGCTGGGTATCCACCTTAAAGCTGTGGATGGAGTCCACATCCTCGTCCCAAAACTCGATACGAACCGGGTTGTCATAGTTTGGTGGAAAAACATCCAAAATGCCGCCGCGGCAGGCAAACTGACAAGTACCCTCGATCTGCTCCCGCCGCTCGTAGCCCATGGCTACCAGTGCGCCCAACAGCTCATCCATGGGGTAGCTGCCTTCCATTTCAATAGAAAGCTCCCGGTGACGCAGCTTCTCCGGCGGCAAGGTCAGCTGGCTGACCGCTTCGATGGAAGCAGTCACGATGCAAGGCTGGCCTTCCAGTAGGGTGCTGAGCACTTTCAGTCGCTGATGTTCATATTCCGCTGAGGCACCATCCATACCCAGCAAAACAAAATCGCGGGATGGATAGTTCAGCACCGGCACAGAGCCCAACACTGCCATATCTCTTGCCATTCTCAATGCAGTGGCTTCATCCTGTGCGATTACCAACACCGGGCGTTCCAAACTGCTGGCCAATGCCGCTGAAAAATGGCTTTTGTGACATTCTGCCAGTCCCGACAGGGAGACCGGCGTTCTTCCTTCGCTGACAGCCTGCATCAGCTGCCGATAGACCGGATGCTGTTCCAGCAGCCGCGCAAATTGTTTCATGTGCTTCCCTTCCTTTCCCTTCTTACTCTATCCTTATGTATGCTTTTATCGTTTAAGAATTGTACTGGTTCATGGCTTTATCCAGCTGTCCGTTCAGGAACAGCTTCGCACTTTCCCAGCTGTTATCAAAGACTGGAGACAAATCATTTCTCTCCTGATCGCTGAAGCGGCTCAGAACCCAATCGGCTAAATCATAATCCGGATGAGGCTTTTTACCCACACCCACTTTGATTCGTGGGAAGTCTTCACTGCCACAGAGCTGAACGATGCTCTTGATCCCGTTATGACCACCGTGGCTGCCCTTGCGTCGGATTCGCATTTTGCCCACATCCAAAGAGATGTCATCAAAAATGATCAGCACCTTCTCTGCCGGGATCTTGTAAAAGCCCATGGCCTCCTGTACCGCTTCACCGGAGTTGTTCATATAAGTCTGCGGCTTCATCAGCAATACTCGTTTCCCTTCGATGGTGGCAACAGCAGTCAGTGCCTTATACTTCAGACGGTCCACTGAAACAGCGGCTTTTTCCGCAATTCGGTCTACTGCCAGAAAACCGGCGTTATGACGGGTATTCTGATACTTGGAATCCGGATTACCCAGACCAACGATCATGTATTCTACCGGGCCGGAAGCCTTGGCGTCTGCCGGGTAGATTTTGTTTTTCAGCAAATCAAAAATATCCATTTTTTATCCTTTCTTATTGCAAGATAACAGCAAATGGCAGGATAGAACTTCTACCCCACCTGTCTGCTGCATATTCTGTTATTGGTCAAGCCTTATTTCCCGTACTTCGCTTTGTGGCGCTGTACCCAGCCCTCGATATTGGTCTGACGGCTGCGTGCGATCGCCAGGGCATTTTCCGGTACTTCGTCAGTAATGGTAGAACCGGCTGCCGTATACGCACCGTCTTTGACTGTCACCGGTGCAACCAGATTGGTATTGCAGCCGATAAACACATTATCACCAACCGTGCAGCGGTATTTGGCATAGCCGTCATAGTTGACGCAAACCACACCGCAGCCCACATTAACATGGGCGCCCATATCCGTATCGCCGATGTAAGTAAGATGAGCCACGCTGGTGCCTTCTCCCAATGTGGAATTTTTGATTTCCACAAAATTGCCGATCTTCACTTTATCCGCCAGCACAGAATTTGGCCGCAGATGGCTGTTCGGTCCCAGACGAACTCCAGAGCCTACCTTGCTCTTTTCAATGAGACTGGAGTGGATGTTGGTATTATCACCAACTGTGCTGTTTTCGATCACCGTATTGGGGCCAATCTGGCAGCACTCGCCGATGGACACTTCCCCTTTCAGCTGGGTGCCGCTGTGGATTACAGTATCCGCACCAACCTGAGCTCGCGGAGAAACCAGAACACCATCCAGGCTAGTGAAGCTGACACCCTGTTCCATCAGAGCATCACAGACTTTGGCGTTCGCCAGCTGGTTCAGCTCCAGCAGATCTTTTCTGCTGGCTGCACGACGCAGCTGAGAAGGTTCTTTCACTGGGTATTCCATTACCTTCAGATCGTTATTTTCTGCCTCTGTCGCAATATTGTACAGGTCAACCTGTTCCCCCTGCTCCATAATCTTCAGGAAAGCATCCCGGTCTAACCAGGTAATGCCGCAAGGGCACTCTTTTTCTGTCAGGACAGTGGCCTGAATGTGGCTGCGGCGGCGATGTTCCTGCCATGCCTCCTGCAGCAGCTTGCTGTCCAGCAGAGGGCGTTCACAGGACAGAACCAAAACCTGGCTACAGCCGGCTGCTTCAGCAAAGGAAGCCGTGTCGCTGATATAGCGGGCTACGCTGACAGCCTCCTGCTCCAGCAGCTGTTCCACCTGTCTCTGACCTCGTGTCAGAACGCAGATCGCTTCGATCCCCATTTTACGGCAGCAGTCGATCGTCCACAGCAGCAAGGGCTGGAACAAAACTTCGGCCATGGCATAGGGATAATGGGAATGAAAGGCCGATCCATCCCGATCAGCCAAAATGATCGCAGAGTATTTTCTCATGCAAAACACTTCCCCTTCATCATTATATTTCGATTCAGAAATCTTCTTAGGAAAGGACCATCTGATAAGAAGGTCACTGCAATAATTATGGCAATTTTTTCGCCCCATTTCAAGGGGAAAAGAGGCGTTTTTCCCGGAAGTTGATAAATCTTTTTCTGATAAATAGACTGCAATGGCTCTATAAAAGGTAAATTTTGCTGTTGCACCTGTCGTTTTTGTCAAAAACAAGGCATAGAAATAAGCATAAGTTCTTAAAATAAAAAGAATTTATAATATTAGTATGGATATTTCCAACAGTTATGGTATAATGACCTCATGGGTTCGGGAAAACCCATAAATTTTTTTATGTATTACATTGACTTCTTGTTTATTTCATAATAAAACAGCAGTCAACTGGAGGTTATAACAATGAGCCACAAATACGTTTATTTGTTCTCTGAAGGCAACGGCAAAATGAAAGAGCTGTTGGGCGGTAAAGGTGCTAACCTGGCAGAAATGACCCGTCTGGGCATGCCTGTTCCACAGGGCTTCACCATTTCCACTGAAGCTTGTACTCAGTACTACAATGACAACAAAACCATTAACCCAGATATCGAAGCTGAAATCTTCGCTTCTCTGACTAAACTGGAAGAAATCGCCGGCAAAAAATTCGGTGATGTAAATAACCCTCTCTTGGTTTCTGTGCGTTCCGGCGCTCGCGTATCCATGCCTGGTATGATGGATACCATCCTGAACCTTGGTCTGAACGACGAAGTAGTGGAAGGTTTTGCTAAACTGACCAACAATGAACGCTTCGCTTACGACTCCTACCGTCGTTTCATTCAGATGTTCTCCGATGTTGTTATGGAAGTTCCAAAACACAATTTCGAAGTGATCATCGACGAAATGAAAGAAGCAAAAGGCGTTAAACTGGATACCGAACTGGATGCAGATGACCTGAAAGCAATGGTCGTTCGCTTCAAAAACTACTACAAAGAAGTAAAAGGCTCCGACTTCCCAAGCGAACCAAAAGAACAGCTGATGGAAGCTGTAAAAGCTGTATTCCGCTCCTGGGATAACCCACGCGCTATCTACTACAGAAAAATGAACGATATCCCATCTGACTGGGGTACCGCAGTAAACGTACAGATGATGGTATTCGGTAACACCGGTAACTCTTCCGGTACCGGCGTAGCATTCACCCGTGACCCTGCTACCGGTGCGAAAAACCTGTACGGTGAATTCCTGGTAAACGCACAGGGCGAAGACGTTGTTGCTGGTGTTCGTACTCCTCAGCACATCGACGAACTGAAAGAAATCATGCCAGAAGTTTACTATCAGTTTGCTGAAATCGCTAACAATCTGGAAAAACACTACCGCGATATGCAGGATATGGAGTTCACCATTGAAAATGGTAAACTGTACATGCTGCAGACCCGTAACGGTAAACGCACCGCTGCTGCTGCAATCAAGATCGCTTGTGACCTGGTTGACGAAGGCATGATCACCGAAAACGAAGCAGTTTGCATGGTAGAACCAAAACAGCTGGATTCCCTGCTGCACCCACAGTTCGATGCCAAAGCACTGAAAGCTGCTCAGGCAATCGGTACCGGTCTGGCTGCATCTCCAGGTGCTGCTTGCGGTAAAGTTACCTTCACCGCTGAAGAAGCTGCTACTAAAGCAAAATCTGGCGAAAAAGTTATTCTGGTTCGTCTGGAAACCTCTCCAGAAGACATCGAAGGTATGAACCTGGCTCAGGGTATCCTGACCGTTCGCGGCGGTATGACCTCCCACGCAGCAGTAGTTGCTCGTGGTATGGGTCGTTGCTGCGTATCCGGCTGCGGTGATATCGTAATGCACGAAGAAGAAGGCTACTTCGAACTGGGCGGTATGAAACTGACCCGCGACGATTACATCTCTCTGGACGGCTCCACCGGTAAAATCTATGGTGAAGCAATCCCAACTGTTGAAGCTTCCGTATCCGGCGACTTCGGCCGTCTGATGGGCTGGGCTGACGCTGCTCGTCAGCTGAAAGTTCGCACCAATGCTGATACTCCAAAAGATGCTGCACAGGCTATCGCTTTCGGCGCTGAAGGTATCGGTCTCTGCCGTACCGAGCACATGTTCTTCGAGGGCGAACGCATTAAAGCAATCCGCGAAATGATCCTGTCCAAGACCAAAGAACAGCGTGAAGTTGCTCTGGCTAAACTGCTGCCAATGCAGCAGGGCGACTTCGAGAGTATCTACGAAGCAATGGGCGAATTCCCAGTAACCATCCGCTTCCTGGATCCACCTCTGCATGAGTTCGTTCCTCATACAGCAGAAGAAGTAGAAGAACTCTCGAAAGAAATGAACATTTCTGTTGAGGAAATCAACAATGTTATTGCTGGTCTCCATGAGTTCAACCCAATGATGGGTCACCGTGGTTGCCGTCTGGCTGTTTCTTACCCAGAAATTGCTGAAATGCAGACCAAAGCTGTTATCGGCGCTGCTATCAATGTTTCCAAGAAACATCCAGAATGGAATCTGGTTCCTGAAATCATGATCCCACTGGTAGGCGAAGTAAAAGAGCTGAAATTTGTAGAAGATAT
>JAGALG010000111.1 GCA_017848075.1 Oscillospiraceae bacterium
ACTACCTTGGTACTCCTTCCATCAAAAACATCGTTCTGAAAGTTGTTGGCTCCGGTTCCACCAAAGCAATCGCTTTCGAAAACGGTGAGATCGACTACATGCGTATTACCACTGTTGATGAGCTGGAGAAATACTCCTCCCAGTCTGACAAATACAACATCTATATTATGCCAGAAGCTCGTCTGAACTACCTGCAGGTAAACCCATATGGTCCAAACCCACTGACTATCGAACAGCGTGAAGCTCTGTTCTACGCTATCAACGGCGACGAAGTAATCGCTGGTGCTTACGGTTCTACCGAACTGGCTCAGAATCCAAACTCTCTGCTGGTTCCAACCCAGGGCCTGTACAATGAAAACACCAAAGACTACGAATACGACCTGGAAAAAGCAAAACAGCTGGCTAAAGAAACCGGTCTGGAAGGCAAAGAACTGGTTTACATCTACAACAAAGACCGTGCTAACATGGAAGCTTGCGCTATCGTTCTCCAGCAGCAGCTGGCTCAGATCGGCGTAACCCTGAAAATCGAAGGTCTGGATTCCACTACCTTCTTCCAGAGATTCTTCGGTCTGTCCTCTTACCACAATGACCAGTACACCACTTGGGACCTGGGTACCAACGGTTGGGACTCCATGAGAGGTACCACCCTGTACCAGGCATACTCCTACCTGAACCAGGCAGACGATGCTTGGGGTCTGACTCCTACCTGCGGCGAACTGGCTGTTAAAGTAAACACCATCCGTGACGAAGCAGAAATGCAGAAAGCAACTGATGAACTGATGGATCTGGCTCTGGCTCAGTACAGAATCTATCCACTGACCTACACCAACTATGTAATGGTTTCTCAGAAATATGTTACCGGTTTGAATACCTGCGACATCGTTCCTGAATTCGCTGACTGGCTGGCTATCTCTGTAAACGGCTAATCGTTCACAAAGTGAAAAAGCCGCCCTTCTGGGCGGCTTTTTTTGTAAAAGGAAAGGACCTATTCATGCTTAAAATCGTATTGAAAAAGGTGGTACAGGTAGCAATCGTTATGCTGCTGATCTCCATCTTCTCCTTTGCTATCATTGAACTGGCTCCAGGTGATATTTCCTCCATGTATATTACTGCCGATATGTCTGCTGAAGAGCAGGCTTTGGTCATGGACAAACTGGGCCTGAATAAAACTGCACCGGAACGCTACTGGGAATGGCTGAAAGAAGCCCTGAAAGGTAACTGGGGCTACTCCATTTCCTACAAACTGCCGGTAGCAGATATGCTGATGAAGCGTCTGCCATCCACCATTCTGCTGATGGGCACTTCTCTGCTTGTATCCCTGATCCTGTCGATTCCTCTTGGATTGATTGCAGGCTATAAAAAGAACACCTGGATCGACAATGCCATCAGTGGCTTTGCTTACTTTGGTATGTCTATCCCATCCTTCTACTTTGGTATGCTGATGATCATTCTGTTTACCGCAATCCTGCATTGGCTGCCATCCTCCGGTATGCACACCTTTGGTGTCAACACTCCTTTGGATACCGCAAAACACATGATCATGCCGGTTCTGACCATGGCACTCAGCTCCATGGCGTCCAAAGTACGTTATGTCCGCGCCAACACCATCGGTCAGCTCAGTGAGGAATATGTACTGGCTGCAAAAGCAAAGGGTACTCCTCCA
>JAGALG010000112.1 GCA_017848075.1 Oscillospiraceae bacterium
CATTATGACTGCCGGGGATGGATAATTCCACATGACCAATCAGCTGTCCTTGGTGCAGCAAATCATAGCTGCAGCGGCCACCGTCCAGATGGACGATATTTTTCGGGTAGTAATCATTGCTCTCCGAAGCGCCATAGGTGATAACCTTTGGCAGGGAAAGACCGTCGATCGCCTTCATGGAGTTGTTATCATCACCATTGATAATGACACACTTGCTGGCGTTAGCAGCAAACTTCCGGAAGGAAGCGATTACATTGTCCAGTGTTTTGAAGTAGTCCAGATGATCCGCATCAATATTCAGAATCACAGCAATATCCGGAGCCATCTTCAGGAAAGTGTCTTTGAACTCACAGGCCTCACAGATCATTGCCTGAGAACTGCCCAAACGACCGCTGCCGCCGATGGATTCCAGTTTGCCGCCTACAACAGCAGAAGGATCCAGACCACATTCCATCAGAATTTGAGTCAGCATGCCGGTAGTGGTGGTTTTACCATGGGTGCCGCTGATACAGATACAGTCGTCAAACCAGCGGGTTACTTCGCCCAGCAGAATACTGCGCTCAATGGTAGGAATACCACTGGCACGGGCTGCGATCAGTTCCGGGTTGTCGTCCATGATGGCTGCAGTATGAACAATAAGGTCAGCACCTTCGATGTTTTCGGCCTTCTGTCCCATAACAACAGGAATGTTCAGAACATCCCTCTCATAATCGATGGTATCGCCACTGTTGTTGTCGGAACCGGTGATGGTAAATCCCATGCTGTGCAGAATCTGCACCAGTGGGAACATACCGCTGCCTCCAATACCGATAAAGTGGATATGCTTTTTATCTTTTAAAAGATCACAGTTGATGGTCATATATTTCTCCCATTTCTCCGCGGGGAATTTTCTCTATATCAAGAAGGCGGGGTCTGTGCGGAAAGACCCTGCCGTAAGAAGTTTCTCTTTATAGTATATTGCAAAACCGTCAGGAAATAAACAGTCTTTTTAAAAAATTATGAGAGAAGAGTAATTTTTCAAGCGGAATTTGTGCATATCTTTGGAAGAGGAGTGAAACAATAGGAAAGACAAATCATTGGGAGGAAGGAACTATGGAGATCACAAACATCCGCATCCGCAAATTGTATGAAGAAAGCCGTCTGAAAGCACTGGTATCCGTGACTTTGGGGCAGGAGCTGGCGATCCACGACATCAAGGTTATTCAAGGCCCACAGAGATTGTTTGTTGCTATGCCCAGCCGGAAGGACGAAAATGGTGTGTTTCGGGACATTATCCATCCCATTTCTCAGCAGACCCGGGAACAGCTGGAGGAAGCTGTGCTGCTGGCCTATGAAGAAGAAAAGGCCGCAAATGATTTGCTGAAATCCAATTTCTGATGAGTACAGGCAAAGAGTCTTCCTTTTCTGCATAGAATGCAGGGAAAAGGAGGGATACCATGAGAAAAAGTATCCTTGTAGCCGGAGGAGATTTGCGGCAGGTCTATGCGGCCAATCATTTGGCAGAGGCAGGCTGTTCTGTGACCGCTCTTGGATTTGGGGAGGGTCTGCCCTTTACATCGGCAGTAAAACAGTCGAAGGACTGGTCTGCATTGTCTGAAGGGCAGACGCTTTTGCTTCCGCTGACCATCAGTCGGGAACATTGGCTGAACACTCCTTTATGGAAAGGAACAGTGGCTTTAGAGGAATGCCTGCGGCAGCTTTCCCCGGACTGCGAGATCTATGGTGGAAATGTGACGGAGCAGGAGCGGCAGTTGGCAGAAAGATATGGACACAGTATTCGGGACTTCTTCCGGGTGGAGGCGTTGACCGCAGCCAATGCCTTATTGACAGCAGAGGGAGCGATTCAGCTGGCGATGGAACAGCAGCCTGCTGCTTTGTGGCGGAAACCTTGTTTGATCTGCGGCTATGGCCGCATAGGCCGGGCTTTGCTGGGACGCCTGAAGTCCTTTGGTGCCGAAGTGACAGTAGCGGCCCGAAAAGCAGAGCAACGGACTAGGGCAGAGATAGAAGGCGCGACTGCAGTAGATTTTCCTCAGCTGCCGGAATTTCTTCCGAAACAGCAGCTCGTCTTTAATACGATTCCGCAGGCTGTTCTGGGAGAAAAGGAGCTGTCTTTGCTTTCTGAGGATTGCCTGCTGCTGGAGCTGGCTTCCAAGCCCTATGGCATTGATTTAGCTGCAGCTCAGAAGTTGGATCGAAAAGCAATTCTGGCTTCCGGATTGCCGGGAAAATGCTGTCCACAGACAGCCGGCCAGCTGATTGCAGATACAATTTTAAACTGGAGGGACGAAAGATGGTAAAAACACGCATCGGTTTCGCGATGACCGGATCCTTCTGCACCTTCAAACAGGTACTGGAGCAGGCGCGCCTGTTGGCAGAGCAGGGAAAATGGGATATTTACCCCATTCTCAGTGAAAATGTATATTCGCTGGATACCCGTTTTGGTACAGCGCAAAGCACCATTGATACGCTGGAACAGCTATCCGGGAAAGATGTGATACATACGATTCCGCAGGCCGAGCCGATTGGCCCGAAAAAGCTGCTGGATGTACTGGTAGTGGCACCCTGCACCAGCAATACCTTGGCGAAGATCGCCAATGGCATCAACGATACGCCGGTGACGATGGCGGTGAAAAGTCATTTGCGAAACGATCGGCCGGTGGTTTTGGCAGTCAGCACCAACGATGCTTTGGCAGCAGCCGGTCGGAACATTGGTCAGCTGATGAGCCAGAGAAATCTGTACTTTGTACCCATGGGTCAGGACGATTAC
>JAGALG010000014.1 GCA_017848075.1 Oscillospiraceae bacterium
ACATCATAGCATCCATTTCGGCAAAACTCATAACGCCGGTAACAACGTTACTGCGGATCATAAACGGGGGAATGCAGTATTCAAAACCACGCTGTATCATAAAGTCGCGTGCATAAGCCAGAATACCGCTGTGCAGACGAGCGATATCGCCTTTCAGGTAGTAGAAGCCGGAACCGCTGGTTTTTCTTGCAGCATCCAGATCCACGCCATTCAAGCGCTCCATAATATCAATATGGTATGGGATTTCGTAGTCAGGAACGACTGGTTCACCGAATTTTTCTACTTCCACATTTTCGCTGTCATCTTTACCGATTGGAACAGTTGGATCGATGATATTTGGGATCACCAGCATACGCTCTTTGATCTGAGCTTCCAGCTGTTCTTCTTTCACTTCCAGATCAGCCATTTCCTGTGCCATGGAGGTAACCTGTTTTTTAGCTTCCTCTGCTTCTGCTTTCATACCTTTTGCCATGAAGCCGCCGATCTGCTTGGAGATTGCATTTCTCTGGCTGCGCAGGTAATCTGCACGGGTTTTGCATTCTCTGAATTCTTTGTCCAGTTCGATTACTTCGTCAACGAGAACCAGTTTTTCGTCCTGGAATTTCTTTTTGATGTTTTCTTTTACGATCTCCGGATTTGCACGGAGAAATTTGATGTCCAGCATGAACATTTCCTCCTTAAATAATATAGGAATAAAAGTTTGGGAAGCTGAACCTTTTTATCCAATAAAAAAAGCCCACCGACCCATAGTGATTGACTATTGGGACGAAAGGACTCCGCGTTGCCACCCAAATTGCCGGTCTGTTGACCGACCACTCAAATTGTGCGATAAAGGGCACGAACCTCCGGCTTTCACCGGCAGCTCCGAAAGTGGATAAAACGACTTTCCTGACTGCTCACACCAACCGCAGTCTCTCTGAACAGGAAGAGGACATTTATAGCTTTCATCAACACTGTGACGAAGATATTATACCCGCTTTTTTCTGCGATTTCAAGAGGATTTTGCCATTTTCTATGGTGCAGGGACAGACTTTGTGATAGAATAAATACTTAGAAAGCATGAATTCACACAAGGAGGACTTAATATATGTACGAAGTATTTGAAAAATGGCTGGATGCTACCTTGGAACAGAAATTGCCGGAGGATCTGCTTGCCTTCAATTTCAACATCTACGATGACGGCGATAACTGCTGGTCCGTGGAGCTGGTTGGCTGTGATCGCTTCGATGAAAGCGATCCGGATTGGGCCTGTGAAGAAATTTTCGACAACCGGGATGAACCATTCGCTTGGGAGGAAGAAGCTGAGACCGATCACATCTTTGCCGGTGCAAAACTGATGGTTCTGCAGTATCTGGAAGATGGCGCTCACGCCGATGTGCTGAAAGCCGCTCAGGGCGTTGGCATCGGCTTTGTCGATGGCGATATCGAACTCCTCCATGTAAAATAAGTAGTTAATTATACCCAAAGTTCCACTTCTATCAGACAGGAGGCCCCAATGGAACAAATTTATGCATCTCTTCGGGAGGTTTTGACTTCCCAACCTTATAAACTGGTTCTGAGTAATGGCAAAGGCTGTCAGTATCAAAAAATTGTTGTACAGCAGAAGGGCGACTGGTTCCAGATTGAAAAATACACCCAGAAGCAGGTCTTCCATGAAAACATTGCTCCGGAACAGCTGGAACAGTCCCTGCAGGAGCTTCTGACCCTGGGCTATCGCCAGCTGAACAGCTACAGCAGCAGCGAGCAGATGGAGCTGAAAATCTCCAAAAAAGGCAAAACCCTGCTGAACCGCCGTAAACAGGAGGAGGGTACTGCTGCCCCTGCCTCAACAGCACATAACAAAGAAAAAAACTACATTCTGAAGGAAGGCACTGTGATCCCACCTTTGGTGGATCTGGGTATCTTCACTCCGGACGGCCGTGTGGTCAAATCCATGTACGATAAGTACCGCCAGATCAACCGCTTCATTGAAATCGTGGATGACGCTGTCTCCTCCCTCGGAGAGGAGAAGCGGGAGCTGACCATCGTGGACTTTGGCTGCGGCAAATCCTACTTGACTTTTATTCTTTACTATTACTTCGTGGAGCTGCGTCAGCTGCCGGTTCGCATGATCGGTCTTGACCTGAAAGAGGAGGTCATCGAACACTGCAACGAAGTGGCGAAAAAGTACGGTTATGATCGCCTGCGCTTTGAAATGGGTGATATCAACGGCTTCCGCTACGAAGGCTCCATCGATATGGTGGTGACCCTCCATGCCTGCGATACCGCTACCGACTTTGCACTGTACAATGCCATCCAGTGGGGCACGAAGATGATCTTCTCTGTCCCCTGCTGCCAGCATGAACTGAACAGTCAGATCAAAACAGAGGAACTGTCTGTTCTGACCAAGTATGGCATCATCAAAGAACGGGTAGCTGCCCTGCTGACTGACGGCATCCGCGGTTCTCTGCTGGAGGCCTGCGGCTACAAAACCCAACTGCTGGAGTTTGTTGACCTGACTCACTCCCCCAAAAATATTCTGATCCGCGCTGTTCGCTCCAATGTAGCCAAGAAAAAACGCTTGGCTTCCTTGGCAGAAGCACAGCGTGCTATGGAGCAATTCCATGTTGATCCGACCCTTTATCGCCTGCTCTCCGAGGCAGGCCGTTTACCGGAAGATAAGGACTAAAGTAAGGAGGAACCTACCATGAAAATCGTTTTGCTGGAATCTCTGGGTGTATCTGACGAGGTACTGGCTCGCTGTGCCAAACCTCTGACCGATGCCGGTCACACTTTCGAGGCCTATGCCCGTGATATGGATCCACAGGTACAGATCGCCCGTGCCAAAGACGCAGACATTCTGATGATCGCCAATATGCCTTTGAAAGGTGAAGTGATCCGTGCCTGCGAAAAACTGAAATACATCGATATCGCCTTTACCGGCGTGGATCATGTGGATTTGGCTGCTGCCAAAGAAAAAGGCATTGCTGTCAGCAATGCTGCCGGCTACTCCACACAGGCTGTTGCAGAGCTGGCTCTGTGCATGATGCTGTCTCTGCTGCGTAATGTGCCAAAAGTAGAAGAACGCTGCCGTCAGGGCGCCACCAAAGATGGCTTGGTTGGCTGCGAGCTGCGTGGCAAAACCGTTGGTATTGTTGGTGCCGGAGCAATCGGTGGCCGTACTGCAGAGCTTTGTGCTGCCTTTGGCTGCAAAGTGCTGGGCTACAAACGCAATGTGACCGGAAAAGAACCGGACTGCATCCAGTTTGTTTCTCTGGAAGAACTGCTGGCACAGTCCGATATCGTATCCCTTCACTGTCCTCTCAATGACAGCACCCGCCATCTGATCAATGAAGAGCGCATTGCCATGATGAAGGAAGGCGCTATCCTGATCAATACGGCCCGCGGCCCTGTTGTAGATTCCGCTGCTGTCGCTGCCGCTTTGAACAATGGACATTTGGCTGCTGCCGGTATCGATGTGTTCGATGTGGAACCTCCGCTGCCGCTGGACGAGCCGCTGCTCAACTGCAAAAACGCACTGGTGACCCCTCATGTTGCCTTTGCCACCAAGGAGTCTATGGAAGCTCGTGCCGCTATTGTCTTTGACAATATTCAGGCTTGGCTGGACGGCAAACAGAAAAATGTAATCTTATAAAGCAAGAAACGCCCTGTGAAGTTTCCTTCACAGGGCGTTATTTCAGCAGTTCATCTACCGTGATACCAAAAACACGAGCAAAAACTGCCAGCTCAATATCGGTTACAAAGCGTTTGCCGCATTCAATACGCTGGATCGCGTTTTTATCCAGATCCAAGCCTTCCAGCTGTAAACGGTCTGCCAGCATCCGCTGGGAAACGGCAGGCTTCATGGCGAGACGCAGAGCTTTGATGTGAGGGCCGCTAAGATTTAAAGTACCATTTTTGTTTTTATTCTTGTACACACTCATACCTCCCATATTGACATTCTGTGCTTGTCAATACAAATATGATATGCTACAATGAAAACAATATTGACACTCAGTAAATGTCAATCAACAAAATGATACGAGGTGATAACATGGCCGACTACAAAAAGCTCTACTTTTTTCTGTTTAACCGCATCAGCGACATGATCGAGGAGCTGCAGAAAATCCAACAGCAAGCAGAAGAACGATACCTCCTTTCCGAAGAAGAGACAGAAGAAAAATAAATTTGAGGAAATTCACCTTTTGTTCACCTTTTTTTCAGCTTTTGGTGTATAATGGTATGGTAACAAAAGGAGGCTTCTTCCCCATGATGAAAAAATTCACCTCAATTCTTGTGTCGGTCTTCGTGATCGTTATCATTTACAGCATCTTTACTCTGCGCAATAATGAGATCGTGAACTCCATCAGTTCCTTCGTAATGCCGGAGAATATCGACAGCTATCTGGAAGAAATGGACAACCCAGAACTGGACCATTTCCTCAGCGACCGCAGCTATGCGAAAATGCTGCGCTACACCTATGCTGAGGACGGCAATAAATACAGTTACTACACTGTTTTTCTTCCTGAAATGGCCGATGAGCCGGTGTATGAATACAAAATCCCAGCCGGATTCGGCGTTGTCACCGCCGAAATGGGGCTGCAGCCAGCCGCCGAAGGAGAAAGCAGCGGCAACTGTGTCCTGACAGTCGGCTTTGCCGGCCCAACCTATGTGGAGCTGATGATCTACATGAACGGCACCGAAGTCTACTGCCCAGTCAGCACTGTAGACTTTAATCCTACCTTCTTTGAGGTCAGCCCGGAACAATAATATCAAAAGCCCGTTCTATGGAACGGGCTTTTTTCTGTCCTTTGACTTGACTCCAGTCTTTTTTATCCCTTATAATAATGAGGTTAATATTAGAAATTGAAAGGAAATATTTCACATGAGCGAAACGATCCGTAATCCCCTCGGCACTGAGAAAATCAGCACTCTGCTGCGGCAGTTTGCAATTCCAAGTATCATTGCGATGATGGTCAGTGCCCTCTACAACATGGTAGACCAGTTCTTCATCGGTCACAGCGTTGGTATGCTGGGCAATGCCGCTACCAATGTTGCCTTCCCGCTGACCACAACCTGTACTGCTCTCGCCCTGCTCTGCGGCATTGGTGGTGCAGCTAACTTCAATATTTCCATGGGCCGCAAAGACCCGGAAAAAGCCCGTCGCTTTATGGGCAACGCTTTTGCCCTGCTGGTTGGTCTGGGTATTGTTCTTTGTCTGGTAGCCAGAGCCTTTTTGGAACCAATGATGGTAGCCTTTGGCGCAACTGATGAAACCCTGGCTTACGCCATG
>JAGALG010000113.1 GCA_017848075.1 Oscillospiraceae bacterium
AGAAATTTTGCGAGGTGAAACACATGAATAAACTGGAATATCTGAATCAACTGGAAACGATCTTGAAAAAGCATCTTTCCAAAGCGGAAGTTGATGATATTATCCGTGATTATGCGGAATTTTTTGAGGAAGGCCGCCGTCAGGGAAAAAACGATGCTGAAATTTCTGCCAAACTGGGTTCTCCGGAACTGATTGCAGAACAAATCATGGAAGAAAACGGCCTGAATTCCACCGCCTCTGCTTCCAAAACGGAGTTTAAAATTCCGGAAATTAAATTTGAATGGCACCGAAAAGAGAAAAAACAGGCGAAAGAAGAGGAATCAAGCGCAGAGGATGCCGACTTTGAGCCTGTCAACAAAGAGAAACATTTTAAAGTTGACAGCAAGGAAAGGAGCGGATGTCTGGGCTCTGCTTTGATCTTTCTGCTGAAAGCTTCCGTTCTTTGTCTTGCAATTCCTTGTCTGCTGCTGTGCTTCGGCGCTGTGGTTGCTGCTTTGTTCTGTGCCTTTGCTGCGTTGGTCGCCCTGTTTGTGACTGTGATCGTTGGCTTCTTCGCAGCTGCATTGGTGTCCCACTTCCTGACATGGCAGGTCACCGCCTTTGCGATTTGTGCATGCATCGCACTGTTGGCTTTGATTTGCTGCTTCGGGGCTCTGCTTCTGATGCTGCTAACTTATTGCGGCAGATTGTTCATGCAAATTCTGCGCAGCTTATTGAACTGGCCAAAAAATCTTGTACCTGTGGCTTCTGCTCTGTCGGTTAACCCACCGGAATACAAAACAGAAAGTCCGAATCAAAAAGAATCGGATGAGGAAGAGGAGGTTGAGTTTTATGAATAGCCTGAAAAAAATTGCCGCTATTTCGGCCATCATCTTTGCTATCGCTCTCCTGTTGACAATCATTCTGACCCCCTTCGCTGTATCCAGCGGCATCGACTTTTACAACTCCATCATCGACAAAGCTGTAGAAAAACAGGATGAATATTGGACAGAAGTAACTTTGGACAGTACTGTGACCGATCTTCTGCTTTTGGACAGTGGCTACTACGGAAGAATTACGATTGAAGAATCTCCGGACAAACAGATCCACATTTGGAATCAGGATATTGGCTTCGAGTATATCCAGCCGGAAGTCCATCTCAGTGGTAATAACGCAGAGGTTTCCTTTCTGTGGGTCAATGACCCCAAGCTGTCAGAAGAAAACATTCTGCAAATCATTGCTGCCAATTTGGACAACCATTACCGCCAGACCATTATTCAGCTCCCAGCACATGCTTCCCTTCTGCTGGATGAGAACGATCTCGGGGATTACTACTATCACCTCGATTTGGAATATGATGGCTTTGCCAACTATGAGCCTCTCCGCAAACAGCTTGATGACTGGTATGCTGCTTCCCAGATTGAAGTGTTCTACAACAATTATGTAAGCGAACTGGAGCAACTACTGTTGGATATTGAAGAGTCCCGCCTGCATATTACAGAAAATCTGTACTGGCAAACATCGGTGGAACAATTCCAGAGTGAGTTTGCAGTACAATACGCACAGATCAGAGATAAGCGCATGAACCTCTTAACAGAGGCCTATGATTTCCAGTCTTCTTACAGCAATGCTGCTCCGGAAACTTTGGAAGCCGCTTTCAAGGAATATGCTGCTGTAATCGAAGAATTGGGAACCGCGGAGCATCAGTACGACCTGTTGACCGTACAGCGTCAGGAGGCAGAAAGCAAGCTGGCGGAAGGTGATATCTCTGAGGAAACCTTTATGAAGATCTGCGACAGTAGCTTCCTGGGTCAGGCTGATTTGGAAGTGACCATCTCCAAACTGCAGCAGAAATTATATACCTATCTGCGCCAGGATGTAAAAGAGGAAGATCTCCCTGCAGAACTGACTATCAAGCAAACAGAACCAATCGAAGAAACTGAGATTGTTGAAACAACAGAACCCGTAACGGCTACTACCGACGAACCGATCACAGAAACCACTGAAGACAGTGAAAATTAAAGAAAACAACGAGTAAGAAGAGTGAAGATAGAGGCTGTTCTCCCAACTGCGGAGGGCAGCCTTCGCTGTTTTTTATTACTGCATAAAAAACTCCGCTGAGAAGTTCAGCGGAGTTTTACTTTTATTTTCTATTTTCTCGTTGAAGGATAAAGTCCGGAACACAGTTGACGGTTGGCGGAAGAATGACATCAGCCGCTTCTTTCACAGGATTTGGAGCTTCTGCTACAACAACTGCCAAATCTGCAGCCTGCAGCATCGGCAGATCATTGTAATTATCTCCGAAGGCAGCACTGTAATCAGCTCCAAGCTGTTCTTTCAGCCAGCGAAGGGCAGTTCCCTTCCCGGAGCCGGCCGCTACCACATCCAGAATCCAGCGGCTGGGGTTGTATGGGCTTTGATGGAGATAGCATTCGATCTCTTGCAATTCCTGCAGCAATTCGCAGGCTTTTCGCAAAGTTTGCTCGTCACCCACCATATCAAAAATCAAAACCTGTCCTTCTGTCACGCAGGAACACAAATCAGCCTGAACTCTCTCTTCATCATGGATCAAGCCCAAATTATTTTGCAATGTGGAAGCCCCATATTTGGAAGGCTCCGTGCCATAAAGCAGGCAGCGTTGCTCCTCATCTTTATAGAGAACGAGACCATAGGGACAGTTCAACGAATGAAGTCGCTGAACTACCTTTTCTGCTGTATAGGAGTCAATAGCCCAAACCTTTTGAATCTGCTTCTTTTCACAATCGTAAATCAAAGAACCGCTGAGACAAATGGCCGGTACTTTCAAATGGCACGCCTCGATCACAGGAAGAGAAGTGGACAGATAGCGTCCGGTCACAATGGTAAACAAAATATCCCGTTCCACCATTTGATGAACCAGCCTGCAGGTATCTTCCGTCAAGCCAAAACCCTGACGAGCCAGTGTTCCATCTACATCCGAGCAGTACAGCCATCGTTCCATTATTTTGCCTCCAGCTCTGCTTTTTTCAGTTCCTCCAGGAAGTCCACAATGTAATCCGCCGTGGTTTGCAGCATCTCTTTGCCCCATTCCACAGTTGCATTCTTCGGATGATCCGCACCAACCCAACCATTATCCGTGAAGCGGGTGATTTTACGGCAGATCACAATTGGCACACCTTTGTATTCCACATTCTTGAAGCCGGTACGGGTCATATTTTCAGTCACATCGTTATGAATATTCTGTTCCTGCAGTGCATTCCAATCCACTAAGCTTGGATCGACAGCAAGAATGCCAGAGGTTTCCTCCGCACCGCCGTGACCGCCCTTCCAGGCTGGATTCAGATCCCATGCCATGAGCCACCAGTTGAGGATCACACCCAAACCGCCTTTTGCATCCAAATCCAAGGATACTTTCTCCAGAGTGGAGGTATTGCCGCCATGACCGTTCAGGAAAACGATTTTTCTTGCACCATGGCTCCAAAGGCCTTCCACTACTTTGGAAACAACCGTATACAAGCCATCCGGACCAAGATTGATGGTTCCCGGGAAAGGAGACAGATACTCTGTAGCGCCGTATGGAATCGTTGGAGCGATCAAAACAGAAGATTTCTCTTCGATCAAATCCAAAATTTTATCCGGAATCAATGTATCCGTGCCCAATGGCATATGGGTACCATGACACTCGATACTGCCGATGGCGATCATAACCATATCGTTTTCATTAAAGTATTTCTCTGCCTGCGGCCAGGTCAGTCGGGCTAATCTCATAAAAGTGACCTCCTTTATCGATACAGCAAAAGCCGGACAAGCGATGTTGTCCGGCTTTTGGCCGAGTTTTATTTCTCTTCGTCTGCAACAACAGCGATTGCCAGCTCAGCCAGAGATTTGTCTTCTACAAAGTCTGGGCAGTTGGTCATCAGCTCGCTTGCATTCTGCACTTTCGGGAAGGCGATAACATCACGGATGTTTTCGGTACCGGTCATGATCATAATCAGACGGTCCAGACCGTAAGCCATACCGCCATGTGGTGGAACACCGTATTTGAAGGCGTTCAGCAGGAAGCCAAAACGCTCCATTGCCTGTTCTTCGGTGAAGCCCAGGGCTTTGAACATTTTATTCTGGATCTCAGGGTCATTGATACGGATAGAACCACCGCCCACTTCGTAACCGTTGATGATTACATCGTAAGCTCTTGCCAGACAATGCTCTTTATCGTTCTCCAATGCATCCAGCTGATCCAGTTTTGGAGAGGTAAATGGATGATGTTTCGCAGCATAACGGCCTTCTTCCTCGTCATACTCGAACAGTGGGAAATCGGTTACCCACAGGAAGTCGTAGGTATTTGGCTCGATCAGGTTCAGTTTGCGTGCCAGATGGTTACGCAGCTGACCCAGAGAGTCGTAAACTACATTGTCTTTATCTGCTACGATCAGCAGAACGTCTCCTGTTTCTGCACCCATGCGCTCACGAATCGCAGCCACTTCTTCTGCTTTCAGGAATTTCTCGAAGGAAGAAGATTCACCGTCAGCAGTCAGACGGGTAAAGGCCAAACCTTTTGCACGGTATGTTTTTACGAAATCAGTCAGTTTATCGATTTCTTTTCTGGTCAGAGTGGAAGCCGCACCTTTTACATTAATACCACGAACGCTGCCGCCATTTGCCAGAGCACCTGCAAACACTTTGAATTCGCAGTCAGTCAACAGGTCAGACAGGTTGCACAGTTCCAGACCAAAGCGGGTATCCGGTTTATCGATACCATAGCGATCCATCGCTTCAGAGTATGGAATACGGCGGAATGGAGTTGCCACATCATAATCCAGGAATTCTTTAAACACGCGTTTGATGAAGCCCTCGTTGATGGTCATTACATCTTCCTCGTCAACAAAGGACATTTCCACGTCGATCTGAGTGAACTCAGGCTGACGGTCTGCACGCAGGTCTTCATCACGGAAGCAACGAGCGATCTGCATATATCTGTCGTAACCGGAAAGCATCAACAGCTGTTTGTACAGCTGTGGAGACTGTGGCAGCGCATAGAACTTGCCGTGGTGTACACGGGATGGTACCAGGTAGTCACGAGCGCCCTCTGGGGTGGATTTGATCAGAATAGGGGTCTCCACTTCAATAAAGCCATTTTCATCGAAGTAGTCACGAGCAATCTTCACGATTTTATGACGGGAGATGATGCGGTTCTGCAGCTCGCTTCTGCGAAGATCCAGATAACGATATTTCAGACGCAGTTCTTCTTTTACATTGGTAGTATCGGTGATCTCGAATGGTGGAGTCTCGGATTTTGCGAGGATGCGCAGATCGTTGACTTTGATTTCGATCATACCGGTTGGGATCTCCTTGTTGACGGACTCACGAGCACATACAACACCCTGTGCCATGAGAACGAACTCAGAACGAGCGCTGGCTGCTTTCTCGAAAACAGCACGGTCAGTCGTATCATTGAAGGACAGCTGAACGATACCGCTGCGGTCTCTCAAATCGATGAACATCAGGTTGCCAAGGTCGCGGTTTCTCTGTACCCAGCCGGAAACAACAACGGTCTGACCGATATGTTCCTCGCGGAGAGTACCGCAGTAGTGGGTCCGTTTCAGGCCCTGCATAGTATCTGCCATAATAAAATTCCTCCTTAAATAAGGTGATATCATACATACAAATGAGGGGACCTTCCAGATAAGATCTGTTTGTGAAAAGAAAACGCCCCTGACTGCTCCAATGAACAGTCAGGGGCGAGAATACTCACGCGGTGCCACCCTGTTTTC
>JAGALG010000114.1 GCA_017848075.1 Oscillospiraceae bacterium
CTGTACTGAAACTGGAGTCTATTGAAGAATGCTACAAATTCTTCGGCGATCTTTGTACCATTACGGAGCTGAGATCAATTTCTCAGCGTCTGGTTGTGGCAAAAATGCTGGATGACCGCAAGGTTTACAGCGATATTGTGGCGCAGACCGGTGCTTCCACGGCAACGATCAGCCGTGTTAACCGCTCTTTGAATTATGGCAGTGAGGGTTACCGCATCGTGTTTGATCGCCTGGATAAACTGGAGGACAAACAGGAATGATGTATTCCGCTTTTGCCGGTTTTTATGATGAGTTGACCGGCAATATCTCCTATGAGGAGAGGGCAAAATATTTTGACGCGATCATCAAAGAATTTCATACGGAGGGCCCGATCCTGCTGGATCTGGCCTGTGGAACGGGCAGTCTGTCTGTAGAACTGTCCCGCCTTGGCTACGATGTCATTGGTGTGGATAATTCTGCGGATATGCTGTCTGTTGCTATGCAGAAACGCTATGAAACGGGACAGGATATTCTGTTCCTGTGTCAGGATATGACAGAGTTGGATCTGTATGGCACCGTTGATACGACGGTCTGTGCGCTGGACAGCATCAATCATGTGACAGACCCCAAACAGGTCCGAAAGATCTTTCAGGGGGTCAGTCTTTTTACAGTGCCCGGCGGACTGTTTCTCTTTGATGTGAACAGTCCGTATAAACATCGTCAGGTGCTTGGAAATAATACTTTTGTGTACGATGTGGATTCAGTCTACTGTGTATGGCAAAATGAGTATGAAGAAGAGACTGGTATTGTGAATATCAGTTTGGACTTTTTTGCCTATGATGAAGAAAGCGACAGCTACAGTCGCTCCAGCGAACAGTTCCGGGAACGCTCCTATGAGCCTCAGTGGTTGGAGGCTTTATTGGACGAAACCGGTTTTGATGTGCTGGCTGTCTATGGCGATGATAGCAGGGAAGCTCCCAAAGAGGATACCCAGCGTCTGATCTATGTAGCAAGAAAACGGAAATAAGAGGAGAAACGAAATTCTATGGGTAAATTGGTACGCACAATTTCACATGAAGGCGGTGTGATTTGCATTGCGGTAGACAGCACCGATGCCATTGCGAAAATGGAACAGGTACACAAAACCTCCGCAGTCATCACTGCTGCAGAGGGTCGTCTGCTGACCGCAGCATCCATCATGGGTACGCTGCTGAAAAGCAAGGATGACTCCATCACACTCCGCATGGAGGGCAATGGCCCAGTAGGCCATCTGATTGCTGTCAGCGACGGCAGCGGTAATGTAAAAGGTTATATGACCAATCCGGTTGTAGAGCTTCCGCTGAACAGCAAGGGCAAGCTGGATGTGGCTGGCGCTGTAGGCAACGACGGCTTCCTCTATGTCATTCGTGATATGGGTATGAAAGAGCCATACATCGGTCAGGTGCCAATCGTTTCCGGCGAGATTGCCGAAGACATCACCAGCTACTATGCGATCAGTGAGCAGATCCCAACGGTTTGCGGTCTGGGTGTTCTGGTAGATCAGGATCTGTCTGTTAAAGCGGCAGGCGGCTTCCTGGTACAGCTTCTGCCAGGTGCAACCGATGAGGAGATCGACCGCTTGGAAGCCAATATCAACAGCCTGAAACCGGTCTCTCAGATGATCGAGGAAGGTATGACTCCACAGGAAATCGCCTTCAAAGTGCTGGAAGGCTTTGAGCCGGAGCTGTTGGACGAATATGATATGGGCTATGTTTGCGATTGCTGCCGTGACCGTGTGGAACGGGCGCTGATCAGCATTGGCAAAACAGAGCTGCTGAAAATGGCAGAGGAAGAGGAACTGGTGGAAGTTGGCTGCCAGTTCTGCGATAAAAAATATGTTTTCACCCGCCATCAGCTGAAACAGTTAGCAAAATAATCATTTCATTTTTAGAAACGAGGCAGGGAAGTCCTTGCCTCGTTTTTGAAAAAACGCATAACGAAGCCTTTTTTTGAGGATGAAAAAACTTTCAAAAAGTTTTGAAAAAAGTGTTGACAAAATGAAAAGTCTGAGTTATAATAAATAGCGTCGTCAGGAATGATGATAACGGTTTGGGAGTTTAGCTCAGCTGGGAGAGCATCTGCCTTACAAGCAGAGGGTCACAGGTTCGAGCCCTGTAACTCCCACCAAATTTGGCCCGGTAGTTCAGTTGGTTAGAACGCCAGCCTGTCACGTTGGAGGTCGAGGGTTCGAACCCCTTCCGGGTCGCCA
>JAGALG010000115.1 GCA_017848075.1 Oscillospiraceae bacterium
ACTGTGCATAATTTCGTATCCGATTTTTCGAAGAGTGGAAGAGCCTCGCTTTGAAATATTACGATTTGTGCCGACAAACTTTCCTGATTCATATATATGGATGAATATGATGTGGCAGTCATCGGTGCCGGTCATGCCGGTATCGAGGCTGCTCTTGCCGCTGCCAGACTGGGCGTAAAGACAGCGATCTTTACCATGTCTCTGGATGCCATCGGCAATATGCCCTGCAATCCATCCATCGGTGGTACGGCAAAAGGCCATCTGGTGCGGGAAATCGACGCACTGGGCGGCGAAATGGGTAAGGCAGCCGATGCGACCTTCCTGCAGAGCCGTATGTTGAACCGAGGCAAAGGTCCGGCAGTCCACAGCCTCAGGGTGCAGAGCGATCGGGAACGCTATCATGTGGAAATGAAGCAGCGTTTGGAAAAACAGAAGAATTTGGATATCATTCAGGCAGAAATCGTAGATTTGCAAACAGAAGAAGGAAAAATCACCGGAATCGTCACCGCATTGGGTGCGGTCTATCATGTGAAAGCAGCAATTATCTGCTCCGGTACTTTCCTGAACGGAAAAATCTATGTGGGAGACCGCTGTATCGAAAGTGGTCCGGATGGCCTGCATGCAGCTCATGGACTCAGTGAAGCGCTGGTAAAGCTGGGCTTGCCACTTCGTCGTTTTAAAACCGGTACTCCGGCTCGTGTACGCCGGGACTCGATCAATTACGAGGTTTTGGAAGTACAGGAAGGTGATATGCCTATCGTTCCCTTCTCCTTTGAAACCCCGAGAGAAGGTTTGGAGAATCAGGTTGTTTGCCATATTGCTTATACCAACGAAAAGACCCACGAGATCATTCGGGCGAATCTCCATCGCTCTCCTCTCTATGGTGGCATCATTGATGGCGTAGGCCCAAGATACTGCCCATCTATCGAGGATAAAGTGGTTCGTTTTGCGGAAAAACCACGGCATCAGACCTTTGTTGAGCCTTGTGGTATGGAAACCGAGGAAATGTACCTGCAGGGCTTGTCTTCTTCTTTGCCGGAGGATGTACAGCTGGCACTGTATCGCTCCATTGTTGGCTTTGAAAACATTAAGATCATGCGGAATGCGTATGCGATCGAATACGATTGTGTCGATCCACTGGAGCTGCAGGCAACATTGGAATTCAAAAAGGTGGAAGGCTTATATGGTGCTGGCCAGTTCAACGGAACTTCCGGTTACGAAGAAGCGGCCGCACAGGGTCTGATGGCAGGCATCAATGCAGCCAGAAAGATCCAGGGCAAATCTGCTTTTACATTGGACAGAGCCTCCAGTTATATTGGTACTTTGATCGATGACCTGATCACAAAGGGCTGTATGGACCCATACCGCATGATGACCTCCCGTTCGGAATACCGCTTGTTGCTTCGTCAGGACAACGCAGACCAGCGACTGACCCCTTTGGGCTATGAGTTGGGACTGATTAGTGAGGAACGCTGGAAGGCTTATCTGCAGAAGCAGGAGCTGATTCAGCAGGAGATCGAAAGAGTGCAGAAGTTGACCTTCGGCCCAATGCCGGAGCTGTCTGCCATGTTGGAAAGCAAAGGCACAGCTCCGCTGTCTACCGGTGTCCACTGTGCGGACTTGATCCGCCGCCCACAGGTGGGCTATGAGGATTTGGCTCCTTTCGATCCGGAGCGTCCGGAGCTGCCTTGGGATGTAAAAGAGCAGGTGGAGATCCAGCTGAAATATGAGGGCTACATCTCCAAACAGATCGCACAGGTAGAACATATGCGTCGTCTGGAAAACAAAGAATTACCGGAAAATCTGGATTATAATACCGTTCGTGGTCTCCGCTTGGAGGCGATTGAGAAGCTGAACCGCATCCAGCCGGCGAATATTGGACAGGCAAGCCGTATTTCCGGTGTCAGCCCTGCCGATGTCTCCGTTCTGCTGATCTATTTGGAGCAGCTGAAAGGCTATCCACAGGGAGGAGGAGAGAAAGCATGATTGATCGATCCTATTTATTGGAGCTGTGCCAGCAGTATCAGCTGCCGCTGACAGAAGAAATGGCAGCACGCCTGGACACCTATGCTCAAATGCTGGTGGAATGGAATGAGAAAATCAATCTGACGGCCATTACTGAGCCAAATGAGATTGTTGTCAAGCACTTTTTGGACTCTTTGTTGCTGACGAAGGCAATTGACCTTCCCCAGGGTGCCTCTCTCATTGATGTAGGAACCGGAGCAGGTTTTCCCTCTGTTCCAGTAACGGTGCTTCGCTCCGATTTGGATCTGACTTTGTTGGACAGCTTGAATAAGCGTTTGGTCTTTCTGACAGAGCTGTGCCAGGCCATTGAGGTGAGATCTACCTGTGTCCATGCAAGAGCAGAGGACGGCGGTAAGGATAAAAAGCATCGGGAGAAATATGATTTTGCTTGTGCCAGAGCCGTTTCCAGCCTGAGAAATCTCAGCGAATATTGTCTGCCCTTTGTTAAAGTTGGTGGTGCTTTCCTTGCTCTGAAGGGCCCTGACTGGAAGGAAGAACTGGCAGAAGCCAAGAATGCTATTGGCACAATGGGTGGCAAAGTAGAGCGGGTCGAGGAGTTTACCTTGCCGGATGAAAGCAAAAGAGCGATCCTGATCATCCGAAAAATATTGCAAACTCCGCCACAGTTCCCCAGAACAGCCGCTAAAATGACAAAAAAACCGATCCTGTAAGTCGACTTCTGTCGTTGTTGGTCGAATATTGTAAATGGAATTTACTGGAAATTAAGCTTGTTTTGTGGTATCTTATTTCTTGCAAAAGGAATTTGCCTTTTCTTGCGAGAGAGGATAGCACAGGACAGGCTTTTTCTTTTGCAGCGTTTCTCTTTTTCTTATTTATGCTGAGTGGGACATTTTGTTGTGTTGTTTTCTTTTCCACTCACTCAGCGCCCCCTTCTTATGCTGTGCGCTCCGCTGCGCCACGGAGCGCATAAGCCTCTGATTTCACAACGAAAGGAAGTGTATCCATGCTACTGAAACCAAAAACAGTCAATCGTGTGGTTTTGATCCCAGTGGATCAGATCCAGCCCAACCCCGATCAGCCACGGAGAATTTTTGAGGCAGAAAAGATCCATGAGCTGGCTGCCAGCATTGCTCAGTATGGTTTACTGCAGCCGATTACTGTTCAGCAACTGGATCGCAGTACTTATCAGTTGGTAGCAGGGGAAAGGCGTTTGTTGGCATGCCGACAGTTAAAAATGATAGAAATCCCTGCCATCATCACTTCTCTATGTAAAGAGGACAGTGCGGCATTGGCTTTGATCGAGAACATTCAGCGTTGTTCTTTAAATTATTTTGAAGAAGCACTTGCTATCGACAACCTGATGAAGATGCTGGGAGTGACCCAGCAAGGCATTGCAAATCGTTTGGGAAAAACGCAATCCACGGTTGCCAATAAACTGCGTTTGCTGAAATATTCTCCGGAGCTTCAGCAAAAGATGATGGAGTTGCATTTAACAGAACGCCATGCGAGAGCATTACTTCCGTTGTTAGAACACGATAAATTGAATCAAACGATTGAAATGATTGCAGAGAAAGAATGGACGGTGGCCCAGACAGAACAGTATGTGCTGAAACTTCTGGAACAGAAAAAACAAAAGAGACCCTTGGAATTGTATGTCGTCAAGGATCTCCGCGTTTTTATAGATACTGTCAGCAAGGCAACAGATTTGATGAAGATGGCCGGAATCAGAGCAACGACCAATATGAAAGAGGACGATGATGAACTGATTTATACGATCCGCATCAAGAAGAAAAATATGATTTAACTTTGCTATTTTCGTACTTACGAACAGAGGGATACAGCAAAAGAGGCCGGCAAATACTTGCCGGCCTCTTTTGTTTCACATGAAACATTTTCGATGTTTTACAAATAATCTACCAAAAGAAACGCAGACACCTTGGCAAATGTGCAGAACTATGTTTTTTACCCTTTTCATTTAATTTTTCCTGTGTTATACTGTTTTTTGACGAGTTTTAAATGATTTTAGATGATAAATTCCGAAAAAACGGGTAAGGAAGTGAAAAAATGGGTAAAATTCTTTCAATTGTCAATCAGAAGGGTGGTGTTGGAAAAACCACCTCTTGCATCAATCTGATTGCGGCCTTGGGTAAATTGGGTAAGAAATGTTTGTTGGTTGATATTGACTCTCAGGGTAACTCTACCAGTGGTTTGGGCATCAATAAAAGAGAATTGGAAGTTTCGACTTACGATCTTTTGGTTCGTGATGTGCGCTGCAGTACAGTGATTTTACATACACAGTTTGAGAATGTGGATCTTCTCCCTTCCAGCATTGATTTGGCAGCAGCAGAAATTGAACTGGTAGAGATTCCAGAGCGTACAATGCGCTTGCGAAAAGCCTTGGCTTCCATTAAACAGGATTACGACTACATCTTTATTGATTGCCCACCTTCCTTGGGGTTGATCACTTTGAATGCACTGGCAGCCAGTGATAGCGTTCTGGTTCCAATTCAGTGTGAATATTATGCCCTGGAAGGCCTTAGCCAGTTAATGGCTACGGTACGGCAGGTAAAGCGCCTTTATAATCCAGCGATTGAAATGGAAGGTGTTCTGCTGACCATGTTTGATGGTCGCCTGAACCTGACCATTCAGGTCGTTGAGGAAGTGAAGAAATACTTCCCAAATAAAGTTTACCGAACAACCATTCCACGCAATGTTCGTCTGTCTGAGGCACCGAGCTTTGGTATGCCTTGTATTTATTTTGATCGTTCCTCAAAGGGAGCAAAAGCCTATATGGAACTGGCAGAAGAATTTTTGCAGCTACAGAGATAAAATGTTTCATGTGAAACATTGCACATAACGGGAGGGAAGATTATGGCGAAAGCAAAATTGGGCGGTTTAGGAAAAGGATTGGATGCTCTCTTTGTTGATAATGAAACCAAGGACAGCGGCAACATGATGCTGCGGCTCAGCTCCATTGAACCAAATAAAGAACAGCCAAGAAAACAGTTTGAAGAAGAGGCTTTGATGGAATTGGCAGACTCCATTCGTCAGCACGGTGTGATTCAGCCGCTGTTGGTTCGTCCGTTGGACAATGGAATGTATCAGCTGGTAGCCGGTGAGAGAAGATGGAGAGCCAGCCGTATGGCAGGTTTGATGGAAGTGCCTGTTGTGATTCGGGATCTCAGCGACCATGAGGCTATGGAGATTGCTCTGATTGAAAACCTGCAGCGCAAGGACCTGAATGTGATCGAAGAAGCATTGGGTTATCAACAGCTGATGGAAAAATACAATATGACGCAGGAAAAGGTAGCAGAACGGGTTGGTAAGTCTCGTCCGGCTGTTGCCAATGCGATTCGACTTCTGAATCTGCCGGAACAGGTCATTGATATGGTAAAGGCAGGGGATGTAACTGCAGGTCACGCAAGAGCTTTGCTGAAGCTGGATGACGAAGCAGAGATTATTGATATTGCGAGAAAAATCCAGAAAGGCCGTTATTCTGTTCGTGATGTAGAAAAACTGACCAGTAAGAAGAAAGAAGAGCCAAAACAAGAGAAAGAGTCGGCAGATCCAATTTGGCAGAATAGCTTCTTTAAGGAAATGGAACTGGCCCTGACAACAGAACTGGGACGAAAGGTCAAAGTAACAGTTTCCGATAAAGAAAAGGGTACGATTCAGCTGGACTTCCTTTCAAAAGAGGACCTGACGGATATTGCGGCTCGTTTGGTTGGCAATAAATGGTAAATTGAATATGGATATCAGAAAAGAATTTGAACAAACTATCGTTGTAAAACAGAACGAATGTGATTTGAATAATCGGATGCGGATTGCTGCGCTGCTTCGCGCAGTGCAGCAGATCAGCACAGACCATTGTACTGCCCTGGGTGTGACCGATGAGATGTACCGGGCTACCCATTCGGGGTTTTTGCTGGCGAAAATGTCGGTAGAAGTGTACGATGATATTCGGGTAGGGGAACAGCTCCGTCTGTTGACTCATCCAAGCATGGCGAAAAAAGCGGTTTATCCAAGATACACAGAGATTTTCCATGAGGATGGCCGTTTGGCTGCCTCAGTCGATGCCAGATGGATTTTGGTTGATACGGAAAATCGCAAAATTCTGCGGAAATGTCCGGAGGGTTTACCGCTGGACTTTGGAAACGAGACTGTGGATAGCCATGACATTGCAATTCCGAAAATTAAGGATGCCCAGCCGGTTGGAGAATTAACAGTTACCTACTCCAGAACAGATATAAACCGCCATCTGAATAATACGGAATATGCGGATATTATTTGTGACCATCTTCCACTGGAATTGGTCAGCGAAAAGGCCATTCGCAAGATGGTGCTGTCCTATCATCAGGAGATTCGCTTGGGAGAAAGCGCAGCGATCTGCTGTAAAGAAGAAGAAGAGGGCTGGTATGTTTGCGGCCAGCTTCCGGAAAAAACAGCATTTGAGGCCTGGGTACAGTTTCGCTAAAGGAAAAATCAGTCAGCCTGTTGTGTAAAAAAGACAGAACTTACCGATTTTGAGGAGATAAAATAATGCAAGTAGTAAAAAGCAAAATTTTTCTGAAAAAACACTTGCATTTCGCAAAAAGGTATGGTATTATAATCAGGCAGTCAACGAACGGGTTGACTGATTGAAGTGAAAATGGCGGCTTAGCTCAGTTGGCTAGAGCACTTGGTTCATACCCAGGGTGTCGTTGGTTCAAATCCGACAGCCGCTACCATTTCGCTTACAAGCTTCTTCGGAAGCTTTACATACATGGCCCGTTGGTCAAGCGGTTAAGACACCGCCCTTTCACGGCGGTAACGCGAGTTCGATTCTCGCACGGGTCACCACGAAGGGTTCACTTCGTTTGAAGCGAACCCTTCCTTTTTAAAATAAAACAGATGGCCCGTTGGTCAAGCGGTTAAGACACCGCCCTTTCACGGCGGTAACGCGAGTTCGATTCTCGCACGGGTCACCAAAAAGTCCGGATGCAACAGCGTCCGGACTTTTTATTTACCTAAATACTAAAAAAGCTCTTATCCAAGGATAAGAGCTTTTTGTTTAATCAACCATGTAAAATTCGTCTTCCAGGAATTGCAGCTCACCGGCTACACCGGACGCATCGATGGAAACCTCGGCGAAGGTGCAAAGGTATTCAAAGGTTTGCTGATCACGAGCGCGAACAGAGAAGGTGACAGGCTCATCTTTGTGAGGGCTGGTTTTAATGCGCTCAAAGAGCAGAATATGATGATGTTGACCATCGATCTGCGGACCTTCATAGTCCTGAGAGAAGTAAAAGGCATGGAGCAGAGTTTCACCATGGCGGATCTCCAGTCGAGCCATATCCAGCTGCTGTTCCTCCAGCG
>JAGALG010000116.1 GCA_017848075.1 Oscillospiraceae bacterium
AGGATACCCCATCCCGGCTGAATTCCGGTAATGGGACTCAGCAGCTCTGCCATCATGTAGGCAAACAGCCGCTCACTCTCATCATGAGGATCTTTGATTTCCGCTCCAAAGCTGCGCTGACAGCTGGCAGTCTGCCCATCAATATTGACCTGACAGTGGAGATGGTGGACTTCTCCCTCCTGCTCCAGCCGGGTCAGAATATAATTACCCTCGTGCATCTTTTCCGGGTCATCGGTGGTGATCAGCGCTTCCCCCGGAAAGAACAGCATGGCCGCACACTCCACCTCGTAGCGGAGGCTGTGGCCCAAATTGATCAAATACATGAAAATACCTCGTGCTTTACAGAAGTTTCATACCGGCCAGCGCTTTGCGGATGAAGGGGTTTGCCCGCTTCTCATCCTCCAGATTGGAGGCAGTGCCATGACCCGGCAGAACGATACGATAACCTTCCACCTGTGCCAGACGGCACAGGGACTGAGCCATTTTTTCGTTATCAGCACCGTACAGATCCGTACGACCCATGCTGCCTGCAAAGAGCGTATCACCGGTAAACATCATTTTACCATAGAGATAAGTGACACCACCCTCGGTATGACCCGGGGTTTTGATCACAGTGAAGTCCATGTCTCCGACTGTGATCACATCGCCGTCATTGACAAGGATATCCGGAGTAAATTCGCTTTCTTCGCAGCCGCAAGGATCTGCCATGGATTTCTGACGATCCGTGATCATTTCCACATCTTCCGGGGCCATGACCACTTTCACATGAGGATACATGGTCAGGAAGCCTTCCACGCCGCCGATGTGGTCACCATGACCGTGGGTCAGCAAAATATGGGATGGTTTCAGGTGCTGTTCCTCAATAAATTCAGCCACTTTTTCTGCCTGTCCTCCGATATCCACTACGGCACAGACAGCGTTCTCGTCCCAGACAATATAGCAGTTGGTGCCCAATGGACCCACATGCATAACTTCGATATTCATGGAAGCTTCCTCCTGTGTTTTTAGTATAGAGTAATTATGTGAAGCAAGTGTTACATCATAATAATTTTTTGTAAATTCTATTTCTTCTTTGGCATGATTTCGTCGGTATCCAGCATGATCGTAACCGGACCATCATTGAGCAACTCAACTTTCATATCGGCGCCAAAGATACCGTGACCCACCTGACCGATTTCCTTTTGTTTCATCTGCTCCATGAAGTACTCGTAAAGACGGTTGGCGTGATCCGGAGCTGCCGCTCCGGTAAAAGCCGGACGGCGGCCTTTTTTGCAGTCGGCATAAAGGGTGAACTGGCTCACCACCAGTGCATCTCCCTTTTCATCCAACAGGGAACGGTTCATTTTACCGTTTTCATCGTGGAAAATGCGGAGATTGGCACATTTTTCTGCCAGAAAATCCGCTTCTTTTTCGCTGTCCTGTGGGCCAACACCCAGAAGGATCAGCAGACCCGGACCGGTTTTGGAGATCAGCTCCCCTTCCACCGTCACGGAAGCGTGGGTCACACGCTGAATCAATGCTCGCATATCAATTACCTCGATTGATTAAAATAGGGGTGTAAAGTGGTGCGAAAGCACTCAGTGGAAACAGTGCGAAAGCACTGATTCTATTGTGCGCTCAGACGATGTACATCGGTGACGCCTTTGATGTTGCCCAGGCTATTGATCAGATAGTTCAGCTGGCTAACATCGTTGACCTCCACATTGATCTGGATCACAGAGCCGCCGTCTGCCACCTCACGGGCAGACAGAGCGTGGATCGGAATGTGCATATTGCTGAGCATAATGCTCACATCTGCCAACAAAGAATCCCGATTGATCGCAATGATCTCAATGGTGGATTTGAATTTCTCATGGAGACTGTCAGCCCACTGTGCTTTTACCCAGCGGCTGGCATCCGGGCCGGTCAGTTTTACATTGACGCAGTCCTTCTTATGGATGGACACACCATAGCCACGGGTTACAAAACCGATGATTTCATCACCGGGCAGCGGATTACAGCACTTGGCGAATTTCACCAGACAATCCTCTTCGCCCTCGATGATGACACCGGAGGTTGGTTTCTTTTTCTTAGAAGCATGAGCCTTGGCCTGAGCCTGAGCTTGTGCCAGAGCTTTCTGATCCTTTTCTTTCTCCTCTTCGTCATTGCGGTACTGCTTCACGAAGTCCTCTTTGATGCGAGGCATGAGACGAGACAGCTGTACACCGCCGTAGCCAACCGCTGCATAGAACTCATCGGCAGAATTCATGCGCTGGCGTTTGGCCTGAGACAGAATAAAGGCATCCAGCTCGTTTTCCGGAATATTGATAAGGTTGCGTTTGAACTCCCGCTCGATTTCTTCCCGACCCTGCAGGATATTTTCCTCTCTCCGCTCTTTTTTGAACCATGCGCGGATCTTGGTGCGGGCGGAGCTAGTGCGGACAATCTTCAGCCAGTCGCGGCTTGGGCCTTTGCCCTGTGCGTTGGTGGTGATGATCTCACAGATCATACCGGTATCCAGTTTAAAGTCCAAAGATACGATACGGCCATCTACCTTCGCACCGGTCATACGGTTGCCGACCGCCGTATGAATGGCATACGCAAAGTCGATAACAGTGGAGCCAATTGGCAGGTTCATAACATCGCCCTTTGGAGTAAAGACAAAGATCTCCTCCGGAGCAATATCGGACTTGATACCCTGCAGAATCTCCCGTGCGTCACCGGAAGTCTGCTGCGCTTCCAACAGCTGGCGGATCCATGCCAGTCGCTCCTCCATGTTGTCCTTGCCGGCAATACCGGATTTATATTTCCAGTGGGCAGCAATACCGTATTCTGCGGTATAGTGCATATCCCAGGTACGAATCTGGATTTCAAATGGGATACCGGCCTTATCCAGCACTGTAGTGTGCAGAGATTGGTAACCGTTGGCCTTTGGTGTGGAAATATAATCCTTGAATCGATTTGGGATTGGGGTGAACATATCATGTACCACACCCAAAACGCCGTAACATTCAAAAATATTCTTACAGAAGATGCGAACAGCGTATACATCGTAAATCTCATCGAAGCTACGGCCCTGCATATACATTTTGCGGTAGATGCCATAAACACTCTTTACACGGCCGCTGATGGAGATATCCAGATTCTCACCGGCAAAGCGTTCACTGATTTTATTTTTAATGTGATTCAGGAAGTCCTGCCGCTCCTCTTTACGGAATTCCAGCAGCTCTTCAATTTCCGCATAACCAAAGGGGTCCAGATTGCGGATAGACAGATCCTCCAGCTCTTCTTTGATGGTACGGATACCCAAACGATGAGCCAGCGGAGCATAAACCTCCATGGTTTCCTGCGATTTATCCCGGCGTTTCTGTTCTTTCCAGAATTTCGCGGTTCTCATATTGTGCAGACGGTCGGCCAGCTTGATAATGATTACTCGAATATCCTTGGCCATGGCCAGCAGCATTTTACGGATGTTTTCAGCCTATGTCTCCTCTTTGGTAGAGAACTGCAGCTTGGTCAGCTTGGTTACACCATCTACCATCAGGGCCACATCGGCACCGAATTCTTTTTTCAGAAGATCCAGAGAAGTGTCCGTATCCTCCACAACATCGTGGAGCAGGCCGGCACAAACGGTGTCGGTGTCCATACCCAAATCGATCAGGATAACCGCCACCGCGATCGGATGGATAATATAAGGTTCGCCGGATTTTCTCATCTGGCCCTCGTGGGATTTATCTGCCCACAGATACGCTTTTGTAATTTTGTCCACATCATAGGGACGGTTGCTTTCTTTGATCGCTGTGATCAACTCATCGAATGAATGATGCACAAACTTCACCGCCTTTCAATTTTCGCAGGACGCTGGACTGCTCCAGATCCGCCTTACCGGGCTTCACCGGATGGATCAGCGTCGGGTCCTCGCCGCCCTGATCCTGCCGAAACAGCAGGAACAGTTCGTCCATAATATCAAGACAAAGTCTCATTTTACAATAGTTCATTTTTCCACCCAAACGGCACCATAACAGATCATAGCCGTGAGGGAAGCATTTCATCCGCTGCATAAAGCGGTAGATCACCGCTATATCGTCCCTGGTCGGGGTGATATAGTTACGGATCTTCTCGCTGAGCTCCTCGCCTCTGCGGAATTTCTCGTAGTACTGTCGTCCCACAACCAGCTTATCCTGTGGGATGCCGCTGGGACGCAGACTGCGAATCTTAATGGAAACGGAGGTATCTCCGTTGTATTCGTTCATATCCAGGCTGGCCGCCAGATCCACCACATCTCCCGGGATATAGGGGAAACGCTTGCTGCTCATACCAAAGTACAAAGCCTGAAAGACCTTGCCCTTGCTGCTGCAGCGCAGGCGGATATGCCGATCCTCGCTGAGAGGGTAGATCGCTTCGATACGGCAGTCGGGAATCATAACCATAGGTGCTTCATTACCGCAGCCAAAGGGCTCCAGACAGCGCAGCTGCTGCACCGCCTTCAGATTGATCTGCTCTGCCGGCAGAATCAGGTCGATGGACAAAGCGTCCACCGGCATGATATCAAATTCTTCTCCGGCATCAGCCAGCAAGGCCTCCCGGAAAGCCGGGATATCCTCACTGCGAAGGCTGAGACCGGCCGCCTGATCGTGGCCGCCATAACGGCTGAGCCATGCATTGTTGCGGGAGATAGCTTTGATGATAGAATAGCCCTCCACACTGCGGGCCGAGCCTCTGGCTTCCTCCCCTTCCTCCGAAATCAGCAGGCAGGGCTTGGAGTAGCGCTCCACCAGCTTGGAAGCGGCAATACCGATAACGCCGTGGTGCCAGCCTTCACCGGAAAGAATCAGCAGACGCTGCTCCAGCAATTCCGGGTGTCGGGCGCACATTTTATCAATATCCAACAGGATCTGATCCACCAGATCCTTGCGAGTTTCGTTGTAACCGTTGATTTCCGCAGCAATCTCCATGGCTCGCTCCGGGTCATCGGTCAGCAGCAGTTCAACCGCCAATGCTGCCTTGCCAATTCGTCCGGCGGCATTGAGCCGCGGCACGATACCAAAGGCCACACTGCTGGAGTCCAGCCGTTTTCCGCTGAGTCCGGCTAATTCCATCAAAGCCTGCAGACCCAGATTTTCCGTCTGGGACAGCTCCAGCAGACCAGCTTTGACGATGGCCCGGTTCTCTCCGGTCAGTTCCACTACATCGGCAATGGTGCCAAGAGCGGTGATACCGGCAAAGTGTTCCAGCATCATGCTGCCGTCTAAATCATATTCCATCGCGCAGATCAGCTTAAAAGCCACACCAACGCCACACAAATGCTTATACGGGTAAGGACAGTCCTTGCGGTGGGGGTCTACCACTGCCACTGCTTTTGGCAGGATCTCCCGAGGCTGATGGTGATCGGTAACCACTACATCAATACCCAGCTGAGCCGCATAGGCAATCTCATCAATGGCAGAAACGCCGTTATCCACAGTAACGATCAAATCCACGCCCAGGGAGGATAAACGGTCAATGGCCATATTGTTTAGACCATAGCCTTCCTCATCCCGATCCGGGATATAGTACATAACACGGGCACCAACATCCTGGAAGTAGGTGTATAAGAGAGCGGTGGAAGTGATACCATCGCAGTCATAATCACCATAAATGCAGATAAACTGACCGTATTCCACAGCGTTGCTGATACGCTCCACTGCCTTATCCATATCCTTCAGCAGGAAGGGATCCGGCAATGCCGTCATGCCCTCTAAAAATTCTCTGGCCTCCTGAGGGTCACTGTGGCCCCGTGCCGCCAGAATGGAGCAGATATGCTGCGGCAAGCTCAGAGCCTCCGCTAAAGCAGCAGCCTGTTCCTCCATCGGTTGCGGCAGCCGCCATTTTTTGATACTCATGTTTCTCTCCCCAGTACCTACCAGATTTTGCAACTTCGCTGCAATAAACACTTACCCACTTTAATTATAATATTGTATCATTTTTTGCAGATAAATTCAAGAATTCCTTGGTATAAATGCCCTCATATCCGTCTTTCCTGCAGCAAAAAAGGCCCTCACCACAAAGGTGAGAGCCTTTTTCTATCATTTTCTTTAAAAGAAGCGCTGCGGCGCAATGAGGCTTACGAGCTGTACAGGGAAAAACGCCGCTACATCATACCACCCATGCCGCCGCCTGCTGGCATTGGAGCTTCTTTTTCATCTGGGTTATCCGTTACCAGAGATTCGGTAGTCAGCACCATGGAAGCAACGGAAGCTGCGTTCTGCAGAGCGGAACGGGTCACTTTGGTTGGATCCACAATACCGGATTCGATCATTTCTTTATATTCTTCTGCCGCAGCATCGAAGCCGTAACCGACTTTACCGCTGGTCAGCAGAGTATTTACGATAACGGAGCCATCCAGACCTGCGTTCGCAGCGATCTGACGAACTGGTTCTTCCAGAGCTTTCAGCACGATGCGTGCACCGGTGCGCTCGTCGCCTTCCAGAGAATCAACCAGAGCTTTTACAGCTGGAATTGCATTGATCAGAGCGGTACCGCCGCCTGCAACGATGCCTTCCTCTACTGCTGCTGTGGTTGCAGACAGAGCATCTTCTATGCGCAGTTTTTTCTCTTTCATTTCGATTTCGGTAGCAGCACCTACTTTGATAACAGCAACACCGCCAGCCAGTTTTGCCAGGCGTTCCTGCAGTTTTTCAGCTTCGTATTCAGAGGTAGTCTCCTCCAGCTGAGAACGGATCTGAGCAACACGATCTTTGATCATCGCTGGATCTCCGGCACCGTCTACGATGATGGTGCTTTCTTTAGTGATTTTCACCTGTTTTGCCATACCCAGGCACATCATGTTCGCATCTTTCAGCTCCAGACCCAGATCAGCAGTAATCACTTCACCACCGGTCAGGATTGCGATATCGCGGAGCATTTCTTTTCTGCGGTCGCCAAAGCCAGGAGCTTTTACAGCAACACAGGTGAATACACCGCGCAGTTTGTTCAGCAGCAGAGTGGACAGTGCTTCGCCTTCCACATCTTCTGCAATGATAACCAGTTTTTTACCTGCCTGAACCATTTCTTCCAGCAGAGGCAGAATATCCTGTACGGAGGAGATTTTTTTATCGGTGATCAAAATGAGGGCATCATCGATCACTGCTTCCATCTTATCGGTATCGGTCACCATGTATGGAGACAGGTAGCCACGGTCGAACTGCATACCTTCTACTACTTCAGAGTAGGTTTCAGCAGTTTTGGATTCTTCGATGGTGATAACGCCGTCGCGGGATACTTTTTCCATTGCATCTGCAATCAGTTTACCAACGAAAGCATCGTCAGCAGATACAGTAGCAACACGCTCGATATCAGCTGGGCCGCTTACCTGTTTGGAGTTTGCCACAACAGCTTCTACAGCAGTTGCAACTGCACGGTTGATACCTTTTTTCAGAACCATTGGATTTGCGCCGGCAGTAACATTTTTCATACCTTCGCGAACCAGAGCCTGTGCCAACAGAGTAGCGGTAGTGGTACCGTCACCGGCAGCATCGTTGGTTTTTACAGCAACTTCTTTTACCAGCTGAGCACCCATGTTTTCAAATGGATCTTCCAGTTCGATCTCTTTTGCAATGGTCACACCGTCATTGGTGATGAGTGGTGCACCGAATTTTTTATCCAGAACCACATTGCGGCCTTTTGGACCGAGGGTGATTTTTACAGTGTTAGCCAGTTTATCGATACCAGCCTGCAGGGATTTACGAGCGTCTTCGCCGTAAGCAATTACTTTGGACATGGTAGTATGCCTCCTAAAATTGTTAGTAAAAATTCTGTTTTATGCCTTTGTCTCTAAGGACAGGCTCAAGATTCGCAGAGAACCGTTTCCTATTCTTCCACGATAGCCAGTACATCGCCCTGGCGCATGAACACATATTCCTGACCGTCTACTTTTACTTCGCTGCCCAGGAATTTGCTGATAAGAACTTTGTCGCCTTCTTTGATGAACATGGTCACTTCTTTACCGTCTACCATGCCGCCTGGGCCAACAGCCAGAACCTCAGCGATCTGTGGTTTTTCCTTTGCAGCAGCAGTCAGGATCAGGCCGCTTTTGGTGGTTTCTTCAGCCTCAGTCATTTTAACCAGAACGCGGTCGCCCAGTGGTTTGATTGTCATGTCGATTCCTCCGTAGTATATGATAATATTGTTAAACGATTGTTTTTAGCACTCCTTCATTTCAAGTGCTAAACATAGAATAGCGCAGCTTGGGAAAAAAATCAAGAGCAAATTCCATGATTTCATAAATCCAGTACAATTTTAACACTTCGTTCAATGTTTTTCCATCGAAATCTGTCCCGCTAAAGAAAAAGATATGCTATACTGAAGTCAACAATGTG
>JAGALG010000117.1 GCA_017848075.1 Oscillospiraceae bacterium
AAATAGGCAATATCGAGATCCCTCGTACAGCGGGTCTTGCTCCCATGGCCGGTGTAGCAGATCGGGCCTTCCGGGAAGTGTGCAAGGAGTTTGGCTGTGCCTATCTGGTGACTGAAATGGTCAGCTCCAAAGGACTCAGCTACCATGATAAAAAGAGTGGACAGCTGCTGTTCTGTTCGGAGCTGGAGCGGCCCTGTGCAGCTCAGATCTTCGGCGATGAACCGGAGACCATGGCCGAGGCAGCCAGACTGGCGATGCAGTTCAAGCCGGATATCATCGATATCAACATGGGCTGTCCGGCTCCGAAAGTAGCCGGCAACGGCGGCGGTTCTGCCTTGATGAAAAATCCACCTCTGGCAGGACGCATCGTCAAAGAGGTTTCACAGGCAGTTGATGTTCCGGTGACTGTGAAATTCCGCAAGGGCTGGGATGAACATTCCATCAATGCGGTGGAGTTTGCTCAGATCATGGAGGAAAATGGTGCAGCAGCCCTCTGCCTTCACGGACGCACCCGGGCGCAGATGTATGCCCCTTCTGCAGACTGGGACATCATTGCGAAAGTAAAAGAGGCGGTTTCCATTCCTTTGATGGGCAACGGTGATGTGGTGGATGCGCTCAGCTGCGCCAAAATGTATGAACATACCGGCTGTGACTTTGTTATGATTGGTCGGGGCGCTCAGGGCAGACCATGGGTATTCCAGCAGATCGACCATTATATGAAAACGGGAGAATTGCTGCCGGATCCTACTCTGGAAGAAAAGATGGATATTATGCTCCACCATGTGGATCTGATCTGTCAGTACAAGGGCGAGGGAGTTGCCATGAGAGAAGCGCGCAAACACGCCGCCTGGTACTTTAAAGGGGTTCGCGGCAGCGCCAGCTTCCGTCGCCGTTCCGGTGAGCTGGAGACTTATGATGATCTGCTTCGCTTAGCAGAGGAAATGCTGGATCAGGCTGCGAAAGACAACATTAAGTAAACATTATAGAATATAATACAAAATGCAATGAAAAATCCGAGGGTTACCCTCGGATTTTTGTGTTCTGGAATAAACTCCCCCTCTTGACAATATATTCTACATGATGTAGTATATAATTACTACAAGATGTAGAATTTGTGAGTAAGGAGAGATCCCATATGAAAATTTCCGGATCTGAACTGGAAGTTATGCGCTTGATTTGGGCACTGGAGAGACCGGTGACTGCGCAGGAGCTGCTGAAACAGCTGGAGGAAAAGCAGTGGAAGATCACGACTTTGCTGACCTTCCTGTCCCGCCTCTGCGACAAGAGCGTGCTGGCCTGTGAGAAAGAGGGCAGAGCCAATCACTATCGTCCGCTGCTGTCGCAGGAGGAGTATCAGCAGATGGAAACAGCCGAGTTTATGGAACAGGTCCACAGCGGTTCGGTTCAAAGTCTGTTTGCGGCTCTTTATAAATCCAAGGGGCTGACCAGAGCAGATTTGGATGAACTTTCCCGTTGGCTGGAGGAGCAATAGGGAGGTGCCAAGATGATCAACTTGATATTGTGTTTAGAGGCCTGCACCATCAGCGGAGCTTTGGCTGGTCTGCTGATCCTTCTGCTGAAAAAGTTGCTGGGAGATCGCCTGTCTCCTCAATGGCACTGCTATGTGTGGATCGTGATGATGGTTCTGTTGCTTGTTCCCATTGCGGTGAAATTCCCGGAACTTCCCCTTACTGTTCCGGAACTCGTGGAAGTGCAGCGGACTCCGGAACCAAAACCATTGCAGGAAGTGGAGCTGATTGTGGAACCAAGTCCTCGGTATGAATCCTCCGAGCTGGTAGAAATTCCACAGTATCCTCAGCCGGTGGTGGAAAATGTGACCCCGACGCCGGAACGATCCTTCTCTTTACTGGACTACTGGTGGGAGCTGCTGACCCTGATCTGGCTGGGTGGAGTGCTTCTTTTCTTCGGAAAACAGTTAGTAGGGTATCGTGCTTTCCGAAAACAGCTGTTGGATCACTCCCATGCAGCTGATGAGGAAAGTTTGCGACTGCTGCGGCAGTGTGAAGAACAGCTGCAAATCCTTCATCCGGTGGAACTTGCGATTACGGATTTGTCCATTACACCGATGATCGTTGGCTGGAAAAAGCCGACGCTCTTCATTCCAAAGGGCTTGGAGCCGCAGAAGCTGAGCCTGATTTTTGTCCATGAACTGACCCATTATCGATATGGCGATTTGTTCTATAAGCTGATGGCTTTAATCTTACAAGGCATCCATTGGTTCAATCCGTTGTGTAAAGTTATGGTGGAGGATATCGATTTTTCCTGTGAACTTTGCTGTGACCGACGGGTGACTCGTCAAATCGGTGGGGAGCGCAGCAGGGAGTATGGCACATTACTGCTGGAGCTTTTAAGC
>JAGALG010000118.1 GCA_017848075.1 Oscillospiraceae bacterium
GAAATCGCAGCTGCAGGTGTCGAACTCGAATATGAGGTCGGTACCATGATCGAAATCCCGCGTGCAGCTCTTACCGCTGACGAAATCGCAAAGGAAGCTGACTTCTTCTGCTTCGGTACCAACGACCTGACTCAGATGACCTTCGGCTTCTCCCGTGACGACGCTGGTAAATTCCTGGATTACTACTACGGCAATAAGATCTACGAAAGCGATCCATTCGCTAAACTGGATCAGACCGGCGTAGGCAAACTGGTTGATATGGCTTGCAAACTGGGCCGTCAGACCCGTCCTAACATCAAACTTGGTATCTGTGGTGAACACGGCGGCGATCCTGCATCCGTAGAATTCTGCCACAAAACCGGCCTGAGCTATGTATCCTGCTCTCCATACCGCGTTCCAATCGCAAGACTGGCTGCTGCACAGGCTGCTATCAAATATCCAAGATAGTTTGTCCCCAGTACATAGAAAAATCGACCTGGCACCTTCGGGTGCTGGGTCTTTTTTTGTAATATTTTCGCATGATTCATGTAAATTCTTCTTTTTCTATTGTAATATGTTCGTAAATTGGATTGACTCTGATATTTTTATTATTTACAATAAATTTAATGTTAAGAAATTTGAATAAACAAACAAATTACATGAGGTGAACGAATGGAATTAACTGAATTTTTAGGACAGGTATTGCAGAATCCCATGCTTTTGGTGTCCACACTGCTGACACTGGGCGTTGTTCTGGTAAACGGATGGACAGATGCCCCCAATGCAATTGCTACCTGTGTATCCACTCGTACCATTGAGGTACGAAAAGCCATCATCATGGCAGCTGTATTCAACTTCCTCGGCGTACTGATTATGACGATGATCAATGCATCCGTTGCCACCACCATTTACAATATGGTTGACTTCGGCAGCGACTCCTCTGCAGCACTGATTGCATTGTGTGCAGCCATGGCAGCCATCGTGATTTGGGCAACTGCAGCATGGTACTTCGGTATCCCAACCAGTGAAAGCCATGCACTGATTGCCGGTATCTCCGGTGCGGCAGTAGCTGTACAGGGAGGCTTCAGCGGTCTGCGCGGTGAGGAATGGATCAAAGTATTTTACGGCATCATTCTCTCCACTCTTCTGGGCTTTGTTTTAGGTTTTATCTCCTCGAAAGTAACTGTATTTTGCTTCCGCAACCAAAACCGTCTGACCTCTAAAACCTTCTTCTCCGGTGCACAGATCGCTGGCGGTGCCGCTATGGCCTTTATGCACGGCGCACAGGATGGTCAGAAATTTATGGCAATCTTCCTTCTGGGAAATGCTCTTGTTCAGGGACAGTCCACCGGTGCTTTTGAAGGTACACCACCTTTCTGGCTGATGGTTCTTGTCTCTTTGATCATGGGTCTCGGAACCTCTATTGGTGGTTACCGCATCATCAAATCTGTCGGTATGGACATGGTAAAACTGAAACCATACCAGGGCTTTGCTGCTGACTTTGCTGCTGACTTTGCTGCTACACTTTGTCTGGTTCTATCTTCTCTGACCGGTATTCCGGTCAGCACCACTCACACAAAAACCACTGCCATCATGGGCGTAGGCGCTGCTCGAAGAATGAGCAATGTAAACCGGGATGTTGTAAAAGATCTGGTGATGACTTGGATCTTTACCTTCCCTGGTTGTGGACTGCTGGGCTTCGGTATGGCAAAACTGTTCTTAATGATCTTTGCATAATAAGGAGTAATGAATTATGGCGAAAATGAAAAATGATTATTTTAAACTGATGGAGCAGCAGGTTTCTTACTGCGTACAGGCTTCCGATCTGCTCGGTGAAATTCTCAGCAAATACTCTGCAGCCGAAATCCCACAGCAGAGAGAGAAAATGCATGGGATCGAACACCAGGCAGATGCTCTCCGTCATGATATTCTTTCCCGTTTGTCCACTGAATTTATTACCCCAATGGATCAGGAAGATTTGTTGGAAATGGTTCAGATTTTTGATGATATCACCGATGCTTTGGATGAGGCTGTCGAAGATTTCTATATGTTCCACATCGTAGAAGCACCGGAAGATGCGGCTGTTCTGGCACAGGTTGTCAATCGCTGTGTAAATGCTCTGCTGCAGGCTGCACAGGAACTGAAAAACTTCAAAAAACCGGAGCATCTTCGTCAACTGCTGAAAGTTGTCAATAAGGTAGAAACCGAGGCAGATAACATCTATGTAGAAGCAATTCACAAGCTCTTTGCAAAAGAAGAAAGCTGCAAAAAACTCATCGGCTATAAAGCAGTATATGATCGTCTTGAAAACTGTTGTGATCTCTGTGAACATGCTGTCGAAGTCATGGAACAGATTATCACCAAAAATACATAATCGATTTAAAAACAAAAAGGCCTTGCATTTTACGATGCAGGGTCTTTTTTTGTCCTCCGGACTGTCTTGCGGCTGCTTTTTGTTGGTTCTTATGATAAAAGCAATTTTGTTCTGCCAAATATGCCAAAAGAATAGAGAAAACCAATTGATTCGACTTTTCTCATAGAAAAACTGAATTGGATAAAATCTCTTTTTTATGTTACCTTTAAATTGGTGAGAACTCGACACCCAAATATAATAAAGGGGGAACTTTTTTATGTCCAATTATGTTGAAATGTGGAAAAACCTGAACATGGATCTGGAAACTCATGACGCACTTTGTCAGGTGCTGCCAACTGCTTTCGGTGATGTTTACCTCTCTCAGGAAAACCGTCCGGAAGGTATGGGCTTCTGGGACTTTGTTGTTTCCGAAATCCACGGTATCCGTCCATCGGAACTGATCGAAGCACAGAAAAACGGTCAGAAAGTCTTCGGTACTTTCTGTGTTTATGTTCCTGATGAAGTAGTAATTGCAGCAAACGGTATTGTTACCGGTCTCTGCGGCGGTTCTCAGTTCTGGGTACCAGGCGGCGAAAAAGTTCTTCCAAAAGGCACCTGCCCACTGATCAAAGCATCGGTTGGTGCGCGTCTGGACAGAACCTGCCCATTCTTCCGCATTGCTGACATGTATGTTGGTGAAACCACCTGTGACGGTAAAAAGAAAGCATGGGAAATCCTCGGACAGGATGTTCCAATGCACATCATGGACCTGCCACAGATGAAACGCGACAAAGATATCCTGAAATGGGCCGATGAGATCAAAGAATTCGCTGCAGTTGTAGAAAAAGTAACCGGCAACGAAATCACCGTAGAAGCACTCAACGAAGCAATTCACACCATCAACGAAAAACGCCGCGCTTTGGCTCGCGTTTACGAAGCAAGAAAAGCAGCAAAACTGCCAATCTCCGGTAAAGACGCCCTGCTGATGATGCAGATCGCATTCTTCGATGATCCAAAACGCTGCGCTCAGATGTGCAATAATCTGGCTGACGAACTGGAGAAACGCATTGCTGATGGCGTTTCTGTATTCAAAGAAGGAACAAAACGCATTCTGGTTTCCGGTACTCCAATGGCAATTCCAAACTGGAAACTGCATCACATTATCGAGACCAGCGGCGGTGCTGTTGTATGTGAAGAAATGTGCACTGGTACTCGTTACTTCGAACATGAGGTAGCTGAGGATCTGCCAACTCTGGAAGCTCAGTACATGGCTCTGGCACAGCGCTACATGAAGAACAACTGCGCTTGCTTCACTCCAAACTCCGGTCGTATCGATGATATCCTCCGTCTGTGCAAAGAGTACAATGTTGACGGTGTTATCGATGTAAACCTGAAATTCTGCAGCACCTACGATATCGAAGGCTACACTGTAGAAAAAGCACTGAAAGAAGCTGGCATCCCTGTTCTGGGTATCGAGACCGATTACACTGATGCTGACGCAGAACAGCTCCGTACCCGTGTAGAAGCGTTCATCGAAATGCTGGGCTAATATGGCAGCGAAAAGCTATTACATTCTGTTTGCAAATTATACGCATGGTTTGGCTCTGCAGGCTCTGCTGAAAAGGGAAGGGTTGGAATCCCGTATTGCACCGACACCAAGAGCCATTCAGGGAGAATTATCCTGCGGCATGTCTCTTTTGGTGAAGGAAGAGCATATTGAGGCTGTGCGTGCGTGTATCGAACGGAATCAGGCTGTCCACCACTCTATTGTGGAAATGGAGAATCAGATTCAGCCAAACAGAAATCGATTTTGTTAAAGAAAACAGCCTCAGCACCTTGCTGAGGCTGTTACTATAGGAGAGACTATGAGGCATTTTATTGGCATTGATATCGGTTCCACCTGTACGAAAACCGTGGTTCTCGATGAAGAAAAAAACTTGGTAAAAACATGGCTGCTCCCAACCGGATGGAGCAGTATTGATACCGCTGAAGCTGTCAAAAAAGAACTGGATGCTGCAAATTTTAACATAGAAAAATGTCCGGTGGTCGCAACCGGTTATGGCCGTATCGCCGTGCCTTACGCAGATAAGACCATCACAGAAATCACCTGCCACGCCAAAGGAGCGATGTATCTGCAAAACAGCGACAATCTTTTGGTCATTGATATCGGCGGTCAGGACACCAAAATTATCTGTGTAGAAAACGGACTGGTAAAAGATTTTGTTATGAACGACAAATGTTCCGCCGGTACAGGACGCTTCCTTGAAGTTATGGCAAATTCCATGGCCATGCGCCCCAACGATCTCTGCGCCCTTGCCGAATTTGGCGGTGGTGTGCACATCAGCAGCATGTGTACTGTTTTTGCGGAATCGGAAGTGGTCAGTCTGGTCGGCCGCGGCGAGAAAAAGGAAAACATCGCTTTTGCCGTTGTTGACTCCATTGTTAAAAAAGTAGCTTCTCAGGTCAGCCGTATCGAAACAGAAAAAATGTGCACCTGTCTGACCGGAGGTCTCTGCGATTGTGACTATATGAAGAAAGCCTTGGGCAATGAGCTGCACTGTGAGATCTCCTCTCAGCCCAATGCCCGTTTTGCCGGCGCCATTGGTGCTGCCCTGATGGCAATGAATATCAAGGGAAAAGGGGAAGAAAGATGATTTATCTGGATAATGCCGCAACGACCCTTCGCAAACCTCAGCAAGTCATCGATGCTGTGGTCAACGCCATGACAAGCATGGGCAATTCCTCCCGTGGTACTCACGATCAATCCATTCAGGCTTCCATGGCCATATTCCAGTGTCGCTGCAAGTTGATGCAGCTGTTTCATGCCCCTTCTCCGGATCGGGTGGTATTCACACAAAACTCGACAGAAGCCCTGAACATCGCCATCAATGGCCTGATCCATGCAGGAGATCATGTTATTACAAGCGATTTGGAACACAACTCTGTTCTGCGTCCTCTGTATCGTTTGGAACAGGAACAGAATGTGGAACTGAGCTTTGTTCCTGCAGACAAAAAAGGCTGCATCAATTATGATGACTTTGAAGCGCTGATTCGCCCCAATACCAAAGCAATCGTTTGCACCCATGCTTCAAATCTGACAGGAAATATCCTTGATGTGAAACGCATTGGAAAAATTGCAGAAAAGCATGGTTTGCTGTTCATTGTCGACGCATCTCAGACAGCCGGCGTATTCCCCATTGATATGGCTGAAATGAACATCTCTGTTCTATGTTTCACCGGTCACAAAGGCTTAATGGGCCCTCAAGGAACCGGTGGCCTCTGCATTGCAGATCATGTAAATATCCGCCCGTGGAAAGTTGGCGGCAGTGGTGTGCAGTCTTACAGCAAAACGCAGCCTGCCGAGCTTCCGACTGCCCTGGAGGCAGGCACGCTGAACGGTCATGGAATTGCAGGATTATCCGCCGCTTTAGACTTCATCGCTGAAGTGGGTGTTGATGCAATTCATCAGAAAGAGATCGCCCTCATGCAGCAGTTCTACGATGCGGTAAGGCAGATTGATGGTGTCACAGTTTATGGTGATTTTTCCACCACCAATCGCTGTGCCATCGTTGCACTGAATATCCATAACTATGAATCCTCTGCTGTTTCCGATGTGCTGGCTGTAGACTACGACATTGCTACCCGTCCCGGCGCACATTGCGCTCCGAGAATGCATCAGGCTCTTGAAACCACTGAACAGGGTGCGGTGCGCTTCAGCTTCTCTATCTTTAACACGGAGGAAGAAGTTAAGAGTGCTGTCGATGCTGTTCGCTGCATCGCCCAACAGCAGTAAACAATACCCTAAAAAGATCAAAACACGGCTCCTGGTCGGGAGCCGTGTTTTTTTATCATCGGATATCTCTGTAACGGCGGGAGATCTCTTCGATATCCACACCGGCACGATACAAACAGCGCAGCCAAAACATCTGCCACATCGTCCATAGAGGGAAACGCCCTTGATAGCGGCGCCCCGAGGTGATGATCTGGCCCGGAAGCACAGTCAGAGGAACTTTCTGCTGTTTCATCTGACGGGACAGCTCATAATCCTCCATAATGGGCAGATCCGGAAAACCACCCCGCTGCAAAAACAGACGGCGTTCCAGCCAAATGCCCTGATCGCCAAAGGCAATATGGCTTCTCTTTGCCCGACGGTTGGATAAGTAGGTGTTGCAGCCCATGAAGGGGCCCTTATAGTCGAAACCAATATGGAAGCAGCCGAAGACAGCTCCCTGCTCTGCCGCTGTCTGAATTTGCTCATAAGCGGCCTTGGGCAACTGACTGTCACAGTGGACAAACCAAAGAATCTCACCGCTTGCCTGCTGTGCTGCTGTATTCATCTGTTTGGCTCGCCCTTTTGGGCAGGAAATGACTTGATAACGCGTCCCGATCCGTTCCACAGTATCGTCGGTACAACCGCCGTCGGCAAAAAGGATTTCCCAGTCTCCGGGCAATTCCTCCAGCTGAGCGAGGCAGGCCGCGATTTTTTTACTTTCATTGTAAATAGGGATGATCATGGAAATTTTCATACGATCTCTCCTACTTTAAAAAATTCTTTCGGACATAGTTGTTCAGCAGGTTCCGCAAAAAATCTTCGTTGATGTAATCTTTGATTTTTGCAAAGGTATCCGCATTGCTCAGGGGACGATCCGGCTGAGAGTATTCCCTCAATGCCATCGCACACCAAGTGACACCACGGAGGCAGGTGACGGTAAAGAATAGTGGCAGTCGTTCCGTCAGAGACGAGCAGTCCATGCGTCCGGCAAGAGCTTTTTCATATTGAAGCACAAAGTCCTTGATTTCCTCCGGTGTCAGAATCACATCGGTTTTCCAGAAGGTCGTCGTCGGAACCAAAAAATGTCCCAAATCCTGTGCCGCCTCGGATAACAGAGGTTTTTCCCAGTCGATCAGATAGCTTTTTCCTCTTTCATTGATAAGGAAGTTGCCGGAATTGACCTCCGTATTGACGATACATTTGGGAGCAGAGCTTGGCTCCGTCAAAGGCAGCCGACTGATTTCCCAAATCAACTCCTCCAGCAGGTGAACAATGGTTTTATCTGCCTGATCCCAGTCAAAGTAATGCTGCACCATTTCCATGCAATCATCGTAAATGGCCTTTGCCGGATAATCCGGCTGAATCAGCTGGCATTGTTTCGTTACTGCCGTGCTATGGATATCGGCAAAGATCCCTGCTGCCTTCTGCATATCCGTACGATAATTCAGCGGACGGCCGGGCAGCCATTCCATCACCAAAGTACCGTAAGGGAGAATGGCCTTGGAGCCATCACAAAACAGAGCTTTCGGTGTGCGGCCGCTGGCTTCCAGAGTTTTCAGGGCAGAAAATTCGTATTCGATTTGTTTATCCAAGTGCATCTGGCTACCGGCATTGATCCGCAATACCAGTTTCTGCTGTGTTTTGGGGTGGATAAAGGTAAAGTTCTGATTATATTCGCCCTGTCCCAGCAGAGAAAATTTCAATTCTGTGCCGGAAGACAGGTCCAGTTTGTGTAAAAAGTCTGTGCTGTGAACATAGTCACGAAACGCATTACTATGGATCAAAGGGTGACACCCTCTTTCTGTATTTCTTCAAGGAAGCAGGCGGTATGACTGCCGTTACCGGCAATCTGCTGCCAAAGCTGCCGCAGATCCTCCGGTGTATCCACATCATCACAGGCTTCTGCCGCAGCAACGGAATAGCCGGCATTTTGAGCCGCAGCCAATGTATTTTCCCAAACACTGGAGCCGCCATAACTCTGCTTCTCAAACACTTCGGGACACAGCCGTTTCATTCCGACCAGATAGTAGCCTCCGTCGGAGGTCGGGCCAAATGTCACATCTGCCTGTTCCAAAGCGGCAAAACCACTTTCCAAATGGGCCGCCGTCAGCAGCGGAAGATCGCTGCCGGTCAGGATACAGGAATCATAAGCAAGATCCAGTACGCTTGCAATGGCATTCTTCATACGGGCCCCCAGATCTTCTCCTTCCTGCGGAAAGAAAGAAGTTGCCATAGGGAAAAGCTCCTGTAGCTCCTGCCAATGGGGGTCCGGAGTATAGGCTACAAACAAATCCGCATCGAAGCCCCGATATAAAATAGACAAATCCTTCAGGAAAGCTCGATGCAGTTGGGCACAGTGCTCCCCACTTAAAAGCGGCAGAAGCCTTGTCTTGGTTTGTCCGGGCTTTGGCACCCGGGTAAAACAAATGACAGCTCGTTTCATGCTTTCACCTATTCTTTCACTGCAAAGTCCAGCGCCAGCCAGCTTTCATACAGATTCTGACGGAAGGCTGCGGCATCTTTGGCCTGAGGCAGGTTCAAAAGCGTTGTTCCCTGTTCACATGGCATCAAAGAACCATCCTGCAAATGCTCTTCCGAAATATCGCAGGCAGTCCAGTGATCCTCAAACAATTCCGGATACAGCAGGTATGCTGCAGCCACCGCATCCCAGCAATAGGAGCCTTCTTCCCCATAAACTGCTTTTCGGTTATCAAAGCGATAGCCGCACTTTCTCGCCACATAGGCGCTGATTGGCCGTGTTTCCACTTCCATTTTTGCCA
>JAGALG010000119.1 GCA_017848075.1 Oscillospiraceae bacterium
CCTCACAAGCCTGATCGCCGCACCACATTGCTTTTACAAAGCCTGGTTTATTCTCCAGAATATCCAGCAGCTCTTCGTAGTTGTGAGCGGTATAGGTGTGAGCATCGCGGTGAGCTCTTGCGGTCTCCAGCATACCGTGCTGCATTGCATCCAGAATTTCCGGAACTTTTACAGCCAGTTCGTCCAGAGATACGATAATTTTCTCGCGGGTATCACGGCGAACCACAACACACTGATTTTTCTCAATATCTTTTGGACCACATTCGATACGAACAGGAATACCACGCATTTCCTGTTCTGCAAATTTAAAGCCTGGGCTCTTGTCGGTAGCATCGGTTTTCACACGAACTCCGGCAGCTTTCAGAGCGGCTTCCATCTTCGCAGCATTCTCCAGAACGCCCTCTTTTTTCTGCATGATCGGAATGATCACAGCCTGAGTTGGAGCGATTCTTGGTGGCAGTTTCAGACCGCTGTCATCGCCATGTACCATGATGATAGCACCGATGAGACGGGTGGTCATGCCCCAGGAAGTCTGGTGAACATACTGCAGCTTGTTATTTTTATCTGCGTACTGAATACCAAAAGCTTTTGCGAAACCGTCGCCGAAGTTATGGGAAGTACCGGACTGCAGAGCTTTACCGTCGTGCATCAATGCTTCGATGGTGTAGGTAGCTTCCGCACCGGCAAATTTTTCTTTGTCGGTTTTACGGCCTTTTACAACCGGAATAGCCAGAACTTCTTCCAGGAAGTTCGCGTAGGTGTTCAGCATCAGGATGGTTCTCTCTTCTGCTTCCTCAGCGGTAGCATGAGCGGTATGACCTTCCTGCCACAGGAACTCGCGGGAGCGAAGGAATGGACGGGTGGTTTTCTCCCAGCGTACAACGGAGCACCACTGGTTGTACAACTTTGGCAGGTCACGGTGGGAGTGAATATCTTTGGAGTACAGATCGCAGAACAGGGTCTCAGAGGTTGGTCTTACGCAAAGACGTTCCTGCAGAGGCTCCAGACCGCCATGAGTAACCCATGCAACTTCAGGAGCAAAGCCTTCTACATGGTCTTTTTCCTTCTGCAGCAGGCTTTCTGGAATAAACATTGGGAGATATACATTTTCTACGCCGGTTTCTTTGAAGCGTCTGTCCAGCTCATTCTGGATGTTTTCCCAGATAGCATAGCCAGCTGGTTTGATTACCATGCAGCCCTTAACGCTGGTGTAGTCGATCAGTTCTGCTTTTTTTACGATGTCAGTGTACCACTGGGCGAAGTCCACATCCATGGAAGTGATCTCTTCGACCATTTTTTTGTTGTCTGCCATACATATCACCTTTCTTTGAATTCGGATTCAGCAATTTTCATCAGAAAAGAAAAAGCCCCAAGCGGATCCGCAAGGATCAGCTCAGGGCGAACAAAGTCCGTGTTACCACCTGAATTCAGAATTACTCTGCACTCATACTCTCTGTAACGGGAGAACCCGTCGGCGCCTACTGTAATTTCGGGGCCAAGGCTCCAAGACTGGTTCCAGAACGCACCGGAAGATTTGCACCAACCATCTTCTCTCTGCACGGTGTTGGGACTGTACTATTTCTTTTCTTTGCCTGTGTCGATATGAAATTGCTGTATTTTTACGAAACTAAAATAGCACATTTCCGCAACGCTGTCAAGAAAAATTAAGGTGCTGTCCGTTTTAAGAAAGAATGTCTCTTTCCCACTGATGCTGCAAGAGAGGAAACAGACCAAATGAATGAAACACCCGGATGGTCTCTACCTTATTATAATATATACATACCATATGGACAAAATTACAGTTGTTCCATCTGGAGTGGAACAGAATCAGACGCCAAAGGAATAATTTCCCGTCATTTTGCTCAGAATAAGAACAGAAAGAGGGCAATATCACAGTTTTTAGAGAGGGAATTGGCCCATAAAAGGAAATAACTGGGATCCAGAAGTGCGCGAATTGTGATATGTGCACAAAAGTGACCGGTTGAAATCTCCGGAATTGGCAGATGGATAGAATCGACCCGGAAGGCGAAAAAAACACTTGCAAATCACAAAAAGATGTTGTAATATAATAGAGCAAAGACTGCACAAGATATGCGATGAAGCGGGAGGTTGCTGCTCTGAGAAGCAGGTAATTTCCGCCGAGTATGTCCGATTTTAAACCGGGCGGCTTACAACACTGACTAACGACTGAAAGCGAAACTGCGCAATTGGGCACAGCTGCGCTGCGTTAAGTTGTGGCAAATTTCTCTCACGAAGATTTGTCTAAGGTCCCGGGTAAACTGCGCAATGGCGGTTTGTCCGGATTTTTTATTGCCTGAACCGTGAAACACACGGAGGCGTGTTCAGTGCTTAAGGCGTCGTCCCACAAAAGAAAATGTCTAAGGAGGCGATGATGTGGCAGTCAACGAAAAAATCAGAATCAGACTGAGAGGTTTCGATCATCAGCTGGTAGATGCTTCTGCTGAAAAAATCGTAGAGGTAGCAAAAAGAACGGGTGCTAGAGTTTCTGGCCCAATTCCACTCCCAACCGATAAAGAAATCGTAACCATTCTGCGTGCTGTTCATAAATACAAAGACAGCCGTGAGCAGTTTGAACTGAGAACCCACAAAAGACTCATTGACGTTCTGAGACCAACTGCTAAAACTGTTGAAGCTCTGAAAAGTCTTGAGCTCCCTGCAGGCGTAGAAATCGAAGTTAAACTCTAATCATTGCGAATTAGAGGTTCGCTTTCTCCCTGGGAGACCGGCAGCGCCGGGATAGGGAAAGAAAGCGTCTGCAAAGGTAATGTTGGCAAAACGCCAACCAATAACCAATAGGAGGTATATTACAATGAATAAGTGCATTGTAGGCAAAAAGCTCGGTATGACTCAGCTTTTTGACGAGAACGGCAAGTTCATCCCTGTAACCGTAATTGAAGCAGGTCCTTGTGTAGTCGTTCAGAAAAAGACAATCGAAAACGACGGCTATGAAGCTGTGCAGATCGGTTTTGGCGAAATCACAAGCAAACATGTTTCCAAACCTCTCCAGGGCCACTTCGCAAAAGCTGATGTGGCAATGAAACGTCACCTGAGAGAATTCCGTCTGGATGATTGCTCCACTCTGAATGTGGGCGATCTGATCAAAGCAGACACCTTCGCTATCGGCGATAAAGTTGATGTATGCGGCACTTCCAAAGGTAAAGGTTATGCTGGTACCATCAAACGCTTCGGCGGCCACAGACTGAAAGAAACTCACGGTACCGGCCCTGTTCACAGACATGCTGGTTCCAACGGTCCTATCGACCCAGCACATGTCTTCAAAGGCATGCCACTGCCAGGTCACATGGGTGCTGAAAGAGTTACCGTTCAGAATCTGGAAGTTGTCAAAGTTGACGTTGAAAACAATCTGATTGCGCTGAAGGGTGCTATTCCAGGTGCTAAAAACGGCATCGTGTACATCACCAACAGCGTGAAAGCATAGGGAAGGAGGAAACATCATGCCACAGGTTACCGTATTTGATATGACCGGCAAAAGCGTTGGCGAAATGACCCTCTCTGATGCTATCTTCGGTATCGAACCAAACACTTCCGTAATGCATGCAGCAGTAGTTAACTACCTGGCAAATCAGCGTCAGGGCACTCAGTCTACTCTGACTCGTTCCGAAGTAAGAGGCGGCGGCAGAAAACCTTGGAAACAGAAAGGTACTGGCCGCGCAAGACAGGGTTCCATCCGTGCTCCACAGTGGACTCACGGTGGTATCGCTCTCGGTCCTAAACCAAGAGATTACAGCTACGCTCTGAACAAAAAAGTTAAGAGACTGGCTATGAAATCCGCTCTCTCCGCAAAAGTTCAGGACAACAACATGATCGTTGTTGAGAACATTGCAGTAGAAGAGTTCAAAACCAAAGTTGTTGCAGAGATGCTCTCCAAACTGGGCGCAACCAAAAAATCTCTGATCGTTATGCCTGAACTGAACGCTAAGTTCGTTAAGAGCGCAGCTAACATCCCAGGCGTAAAAACTGCTCTGGTTAACACCCTGAATGTATACGACATTCTGAACTGCGAAAAATTCATCGTTGCAAAAGACGCAGTAGCTAAAATCGAGGAGGTGTACGCATAATGAAAACTGCACACGACGTGATCGTTAAACCTATCATCACTGAGGCTTCCATGCAGAACATTGCGCTGAAAAAGTACACTTTCGAAGTTGCTAAATCTGCTAACAAAATTGAAATTGCTCAGGCAGTTGAAAAGATCTTCGGCGTTAAAGTTGCTAAAGTTAACACTGTTAATGTAAGCGGCAAAGCAAAACGCCAGGGCCTGAAATTCGGCTACACTCCAGACTGGAAAAAAGCTGTTGTTACCCTGACTGAAGATTCCAAAACTATCGAGTTCTTCGATAGCATGATGTAATAAGCCGCCCACCTTGGGGCAGGCAACTATGGGATGACTCATATCCCGAAAATCCTTATGAGGAGTGAAACCGAATGGCTATTAAAACCTATAAACCGACAACTCCTTCCAGACGTCAGATGACCGTCATCGACTACTCTGAGTTGTCCAAGGTTGCTCCAGAGAAATCTCTTCTGGAACCAATGAAGAAAACCTCTGGTCGCAACAGCTACGGTAGAATCACTGTTCGTCACCACGGCGGCGGCAACAGAAGAAAATACCGTGTAATCGACTTCAAGAGAAACAAAGCTGATATGCCAGCAACCGTACTCACCATCGAGTACGATCCAAACCGTTCCGCTTTCATCGCACTGGTTCAGTACGAAGACGGCGAGAAGAGATACATCATCGCTCCACACGGCCTGAAAGTTGGCGACGTGATCGAGTCTGGTGTAAACGCTGATATCAAACCAGGTAACGCACTTCCACTGGCTAACATCCCAGTTGGTACCTTCATCCACAACGTTGAACTTTACCCAGGCAAAGGCGCTCAGCTCGCTCGCGCTGCTGGTATTATGGCTCAGCTGATGGCTAAAGAAGGCAACTACGCTCTGATCAGACTCCCATCCGGCGAGCTGAGAAATGTTCCTGTAAACTGCATGGCTACCATCGGTCAGGTTTCTAACCTGGAACATGAGAACGTAAACATCGGTAAAGCTGGCCGTAAACGCCACATGGGTTGGAGACCAACCGTTCGTGGTTCCGTAATGAACCCATGTGATCACCCACACGGTGGTGGTGAAGGTAAATCCCCAATCGGCCGTCCAGGCCCTGTTACTCCTTGGGGTAAACCTGCTCTTGGCTACAAAACCAGAAAGAAGAAAAACCTTTCTAACAAATTTATTGTTAAACGTCGTAACGACAAGTAAAGCAGGTTGAATGAAAGGAGGCAGATGAACAATGAGTAGAAGCATTAAAAAGGGACCTTTCGTGCAGCCGGTTCTGCTGAAACGCGTAAAAGAGATGAACGAGGCAGGCGAGAAACGAGTTCTGAAAACTTGGAGCCGTGCATCCACTATCTTCCCTGACTTTGTTGGACACACATTTGCTGTTCATGATGGACGTAAACATGTTCCGGTATATGTTACCGAAGACATGGTAGGACATAAACTGGGAGAATTCGCTCCTACAAGAACCTATAGAGGTCACGCTGGATCTAAGAAATCCAAATAGCGGACGACCGAAAGGAGGATAACAAATGGAAGCAAGGGCTTACCTTAGAAATGCCCGCATTGCACCTCGTAAAGTGCAGATCGTGCTCGACCTGATCAGAAATAAACCAGCAAAACAGGCGCTGGCTATCCTGAAATACACTCCAAAAGCAGCATGCGAACCAGTTGAAAAACTGCTGAAATCCGCTATTGCTAACGCTGAAAACAACCACAACATGGACGCTAACTCCCTGTACGTGGCAGAGTGCTTCGTAGGTCAGGGTCCTACAATGAAACGTGTAAGACCAAGAGCTCAGGGCAGAGCATACAGAGTGCTCAAAAGAACATCTAACATCACTATCGTAGTGAAAGAACAGGAATAAATCAGAAGGAGGCGTTAAACAATGGGACAGAAAGTTAATCCACACGGCATCCGTGTTGGTGTCATCAAAGATTGGGATTCCCGCTGGTTTGCAAGAGATAACGCTTTCGGCGATCTCCTGGTAGAGGACTACAACATCCGTAAAGTTCTCAAAAAACAGCTGCAGCTGGCTGGCGTTCCTAAAATCGAAATCGAACGCGATGCTGCTAAAGTAAGAATCCACATCCACTGCGCTAAACCAGGTATGGTTATCGGTAAAGGCGGCGCAGAGATCGAAAAGCTGCGCGCACAGTGCGAAGCTATGATCAACAAAAACAAAGAGGTTCCTGTTAAAGTGTTCCTCAACATTGTTGAAGTAAAACATCCTGATAAAAATGCTCAGCTGGTTGCTGAAAACATCGCTGCTCAGCTGGAAAGACGCGTATCTTTCCGCCGCGCAATGAAACAGTCCATCGGCCGCGCAATGAAACTGGGTGCTAAAGGTATCAAAGTAAGCGCTTCCGGTCGTCTGGCTGGTGCTGAAATCGCTCGTACCGAGCACTACCATGAAGGTACCATTCCGCTGCAGACCCTGAGAGCTGACATCGACTACGGCTTCGCAGAAGCTAACACCACCTACGGTAAAATCGGTGTTAAAGTTTGGGTATACGCTGGCGAAGTTCTCCAGGAAGTTAAAAGAGCACCTCGCAAGGAAGGAGGCAAAAAATAATGCTTCTGCCTAAAAGAGTAAAATACCGCAGAGTCCACAGAGGACGCATGAAAGGTAAAGCAATGAGAGGCAATGTCGTTTCCAACGGCGATTTCGGCCTCCAGGCACTCGAACCAGCTTGGATCACCTCCAACCAGATCGAGGCTGCCCGTATTGCAATGACCCGTTACATTAAACGTGGCGGTCAGGTATGGATCAAAATCTTCCCTGACAAACCAATCACTGAAAAACCTGCTGAAACCCGAATGGGTTCTGGTAAAGGTAGCCCAGAATACTGGGTTGCTGTTGTAAAACCAGGCAGAGTTATGTTTGAGATCGGCGGTGTAAGCGAAGAGCTGGCTCGCGAAGCTATGCGTCTGGCTATGCACAAACTGCCAATCAAATGCAAATTCATCAAGAAAGAGGAGTGTGAAAAGTAATGAAAATCGCTGAGATCAGAAAACTGTCTGCGAATGAACTGGTTGAAAAGCTCAACGAACTGAAAGCAGAACTTTTCCACCTCCGCTTCCAGCATGCAATCAATCAGCTTGATAACCCAATGAGAATCAAAGCAGTGAAAAAAGACATCGCTATGATCTCCACCGTTATCAAAGAGAACGAAATGAAATAGGAAGGGAGGATATCACAATGGAAAGAAATCTTAGAAAAACCAGAGTGGGCGTTGTAGTTAGCGACAAAATGGACAAAACCGTTGTAGTAGCTGTTAAAGACAATGTTAAACATCCTCTCTACAAAAAAATCATGAAACGCACCATCACCTTCAAAGCACATGACGAAGAAAACGCTTGCAGAATCGGTGACAAAGTGCAGGTTATGGAAACTCGTCCACTGTCCAAAGACAAACACTGGAGAGTTGTTAAAGTAATCGAACAGGCTAAATAATCTCATTTTATTGGTTTGATAGAACAACCGAAAGGAGGCATGCTCTGTGATTCAGATGCAGACCTATCTCAAAGTTGCCGACAACACTGGTGCAAAAGAGCTCATGTGCATTCGCGTTCTGGGTGGTACCCGCCGCAGATATGCAAACATCGGTGACGTGGTTGTAGCTTCCGTTAAGAAAGCTGCTCCAGGCGGTGTTGTTAAAAAAGGTGACGTTGTTAAGGCAGTAATCGTACGCTCTGCAAAGGGCCTGAGACGCGAAGACGGTACTTACATCCGTTTCGACGAAAATGCTGCTGTTATTATTAAAGATGATAAGACTCCAAGGGGCACTCGAATCTTTGGCCCAGTGGCGAGAGAACTGCGTGATAATGATTACCTCAAGATTCTCAGCCTCGCCCCTGAGGTACTTTAATAGGAGGTGCTCAAAGTGAGTGTACACGTTAAAACAAACGATACAGTCGTTATCCTCACCGGTAAAGATAAAGGCAAACAGGGCAAAGTCCTGGCTGTAAGCCCAAAAGAAGGCAAAATCATTGTTGAAGGTTGCAACATGATCAAAAAACATGTAAAACCTCGCAAGATGGGTGATAAAGGCGGTATCGTTGATGCAGAAAGTGCTATGTACGCATGCAAAGCAATGCTGGTATGCCCAAAATGCGGCAAACCTACCCGCGTAGCACACAAAATCACCGCAGAAGGCAAAGTTCGCCTCTGCAAAAAATGCGGCGAAACATTCTAATTAGGAGGAGAGCAGAACAATGGCAAGAATGAAAGAATTCTACGCAGCTGAAGTTGCGCCAGCTTTGTACAAAAAGTTCGGTTACAAAAGCGTTATGCAGATTCCTAAACTGGATAAAGTAGTTGTGAACGTTGGCTGCGGCGAAGCTCGCGACAACCACAAACTGATCGACGCTATCATTGCTGACCTGACCACCATCACCGGTCAGAAAGCTGTTCCAACCAAAGCTAAAAAATCCGTAGCAAACTTCAAACTTCGTGAAGGTATGACTATCGGTGCAAAAGTTACTCTGAGAGGCGACGTAATGTACGAGTTTGTTGACAGACTCTTCAACCTGGCTCTCCCAAGAGTAAGAGACTTCAGAGGTATCAATCCTAACGGCTTCGACGGTCGTGGTAACTACTCCATGGGCCTGAAAGAGCAGTTGATCTTCCCTGAAATCGAGTACGATAAAATCGATAAAGTACGCGGTATGGACATCTGCTTTGTTACTACCGCTAACACCGATGAGGAATCCCGTGAGCTGCTGAAGCTGATGGGTGCACCATTCGAGAAATAGGGGGTAAGGTACAGTGGCAAAAACTAGTAAAAAAGTTAGTCAGCAGAGAGAGCCAAAGTACTCTACTCGCGCATACAACAGATGCAAAATCTGCGGCAGACCTCACGCTTATCTTCGTAAATTCGGTATTTGCCGTATTTGCTTCCGTGAACTGGCTTACAAAGGTCAGATCCCAGGCGTGAAGAAAGCCAGCTGGTAAGCACAAGCAAAGGAGGTTGACGTCATGCAAATTACAGATAAAATCGCTGATATGCTGACTCGTATCCGTAATGCGAGTGCAGCAAAACATGACACCGTTGATGTTCCAGCATCTAACATGAAAAAAGCTATTGCACAGATTCTCTTGGATGAGGGTTACATCAAAGGCTTCCAGGTTATTGATGATGGAAAACAGGGTATCATCCGTATCACTCTGAAATACGGTGTAGGTAAACAGGCTGTTATCACCGGCCTGAAAAGAGTTTCCAAACCTGGCCTGCGCATCTATACCAGCTGCAAGGATATGCCAGCAGTTATGAACGGACTTGGTATCGCTATCATGTCCACTCCAAAAGGCATTATGACCGACAGACAGGCTCGTAAAGAGAATGTTGGCGGCGAAGTCCTTGCATTCATTTGGTAAGGAGGTGCACTAAGAATGTCTCGAATTGGTAGAAAACCAGTTGCAGTTCCAGCTGGCGTTGAAGTTACCCTCAACGGTCACGAGCTGACTGTAAAAGGTCCTAAAGGCACTCTCGTTAAAGAACTGCACTCCGCAATGGATATCGCAGTAGAGGGCAACGAAATCGTTGTTACTCGTCCAAACGATGAGAAAGAAAACAGAAGCCTGCATGGCCTCACCAGAACCCTGATCTCCAACATGGTGATCGGTGTTACCGAAGGTTTCAAAAAAGAACTGGAAGTTAACGGTGTAGGTTACAGAGCAGCAAAAGAAGGCAAAAACCTGGTTATGATCCTGGGTTACTCCCATAAAGTAATCATGCCAGAGCCTGCAAACATCACTATCGATGTTCCAGCTCCTAACAAAATCATTGTTAGCGGTGCTGATAAAGAAGCAGTTGGACAGCTTGCTGCTGAAATCCGCGAGAAACGTCTGCCAGAGCCATACAAGGGCAAAGGTATTAAATATGTAGACGAAGTTATCATCCGCAAGGAAGGTAAAGCTGGTAAAGGTAAATAATAAAGGAGTGAATCGAAATGGTGAAAAAGCTTGATAGCAACAAAGCGAGACTGAAAAGACATCGCAGAGTTAGAGCTAAAATTAGCGGCACACCTGAGCGTCCACGCCTCAACGTATTCCGCTCCGCTAAACATATCTATGCCCAGATCATTGACGACGTTAACGGTGTAACTCTGGTTAGCGCTTCTTCTATGGAAAAAGGCTTTGAAGGTTTCGGCGGTAACAAAGAAGCAGCTGCTAAAGTTGGTAAAGCAGTAGCAGCTAAGGCTCTGGAAAAAGGTATCTCCGAGGTCGTATTCGACCGCAGCGGCTACCTGTATCATGGCCGCGTAAAAGAATTAGCAGAAGGCGCTCGTGAGGGCGGCCTGAAATTCTAACGGGGAGGGAATACTTTTGACTCGCATTGACGCTTCTAAACTCGAACTGAGCGAGAGAGTAGTTGCCATTAACCGTGTATCCAAAACCGTTAAGGGTGGTCGCGTAATGAAATTCGCAGCCCTGGTTGTAGTAGGTGACGGTAACGGTATTGTTGGCTACGGCATCGGTAAATCTTCCGAGGTTCCGGACGCTATCCGCAAAGGTATCGAAGATGCTAAAAAACATCTGATCAAAGTTAGCCTGAAAGGCACAACCATTCCACACGAAATCATCGGCGAATTCGGCGCTGGCCGCGTTCTGATGAAACCAGCTCCACAGGGTACTGGTGTAATCGCAGGCGGTCCTGTTCGTGCGGTTCTCGAAGTTGTTGGTATCCACGACATCCGTACCAAATGTCTGAGATCTAACAATCCATGCAATGTTGTAACTGCTACCATCAATGGTCTGGCTGCTCTGAGAACAGCTGAAGAAGTTGCAGCTATTCGTGGCAAAAGCGTTGAAGAAATTATCGGATAAGGAGGTCGCAACTTATGGCAAACCTTAAAATCAAACTGGTAAGAGGTTTTCAGGGCCGCAAGGACGACCAGATCGCTACCGCTCATTCCCTTGGTCTGAGAAAAATCGGTAACGAGGTTATCCAGCCTGACAACGCAGCTACCAGAGGTAAAATCAATAAGATTTCTCACCTCGTACAGGTAACCGAAGCTTAATTCAAGGAGGTGCAGCAACAATGAAATTGCACGAACTTTGCCCTACACCAGGTTCTACCAAAAAAGCTTTCCGCGTTGGTAGAGGTTCCGGTTCCGGTAACGGTAAAACCGCTGGTAAAGGTCATAAAGGACAGAATGCACGCTCCGGCGGCGGCGTAAGACCTGGCTTCGAAGGTGGCCAGATGCCTCTGCAGAGACGTGTTCCAAAAAGAGGTTTCACCAACATCTTTGCAACTGTTTACTCCACTGTTAATGTAAGCGATCTGGAATGCTTCGAAGACGGTACTGTAATTACTGCAGACGTTCTGAGAGAAGCTGGCCTGATCAAAAAACTCAACGATGGCGTAAAAGTTCTCGGTAACGGTGAACTGACCAAAAAGCTGACTGTTAATGCAGCAGCATTCTCCGCATCTGCTAAAGAAAGAATCGAAGCAGCAGGCGGCAAAGCAGAGGTGATCTAGGATGATCGAAACTCTCAAGCGCGCGTGGAAAATGCCTGACCTGAGAAATAGACTCCTGTTCACTCTGATGATTCTTGTCGTATTCCGGATTGGCGCGGCTCTGCCGGTGCCATTCCTGAATGCAAGTGCGATGGCCGGATTCGGCGATGGCAACCTCTTCGGTTACCTGAACCTGATGACTGGTGGTGCGTTCCAGAACGGTACGCTCTTCGCTCTGTCCATCACTCCGTACATCTCCGCAAGCATTATTATCCAGTTGCTTACTATAGCAATTCCTGCTCTGGAAAAACTCTCTAAAGAGGGCGAATCCGGCAGAAAGAAACTGAAGAAGATCGAACGCGCAACCACCGTAGCCCTGGCTCTTGTAGAGTCCTTCGGTTACTACAACATTCTGAGAAGTCAGGGTGCTGTAATGGATGGCGGCAACGCTTTCGGTAACTTCCTGATTCCGCTGACCATCGTTCTTTCCTTCACCGCCGGCGCAATGATCTGTGTATGGCTGGGTGAAAGAATTGATGAAAAGGGTATCGGTAACGGTATTTCCATGCTTCTGTTTGCCGGTATCGTATCCGGTGGCCTGACCATGGCAATCACTGTTGTTCAGTACCTGGTAATGGGTGTTGACTATCTCAGAACCGGTTTCCTGGGCGAAGGCCTGCGTTATATCATTGGTATTCCAGTGATCGTAGTTCTCTTCGTTTGCATGATTGCATTTATTATTCTGATGACCAAAGCTGAACGCCGTATTCCGGTACAGTACGCAAAACGCGTAGTAGGCCGTAAAATGTACGGTGGCCAGTCCAGCCATCTTCCAATCAGCGTAAACCTTTCTGGTGTAATGCCAGTTATCTTCTCTTCCACCATCCTGGCAATCCCAACCACCATCGGTGCGTTTGTGACTCCAAAAGAAGGCGGTTTCATGGAGAAGGTGCTTGCAGCGCTGAACTATGACAGCCCATTCTATGCTCTGATCTACTTCATTCTGATCGTTGCATTCGCTTACTTCTATGTTGCTATCCAGTACAATCCAATTGAAATGGCTAACAACCTGAGAAAACAGAATGGTGCTATCCCAGGTATCAGACCTGGTAAACCAACTTCCGACTTTATTTCCAAAATCATTTCTAAAGTTACCATGGTCGGCGCTCTGTTCCTGGCCGTAGTAGCAATCCTGCCAATCTTTGTAGCAGCTCTCACCGGCATCAACATTTCCTTTGGTGGTACTTCCATCATCATCGTTGTAGGTGTTGCACTGGATACTGTAAGACAGCTGGAATCTGAAATGATGATGCGTCACTACAAAGGATTCCTGGAATAATTCTGAAAGGGGACTTTTTCATGAAGATCATCTTGTTGGGTGCTCCTGGTGCCGGTAAAGGTACTCAGGCTGAAAGAATTTGCGAACATTACAACATTCCTCAGATCAGCACTGGTAACATCATCCGTGAAGCAATGAAAAATGAAACTCCAGCTGGTCTCAAAGCGAAGGAGTTTGTAAACTCCGGTGCACTGGTGCCAGATGAAGTCGTTATCGAAATGGTAAACGACAGACTGAAACAGGAAGACTGTGCAAACGGTTACATCCTGGACGGTTTCCCAAGAACGGTTCCACAGGCAGAAGCCCTGGACCAGATGGGCGTTCAGATTGATAAAGTATTGGATATCGAAGTTGCAGATGAAATCATCATGGGTCGTATGACTGGCCGTCGAGTTTGCTCCAAATGCGGCGCAACCTACCACACCCAGTTCAATCCATCCAACGATGGTGTTCACTGTGACAAATGCGGTGTCGAGCTGACCATCCGCAAAGATGATGAGCCTGAAACCGTAAAAGCGCGTCTGCATGTTTATCACGAGCAGACTGAGCCTCTGAAAGATTACTACCAGACCAAGGGCAACCTGGTAATGGTAGAGGGCGTTGGTGCTGTTGATGAAATCACCAAACGCATCATGGAAGCCCTGGAGGCCTAATATGGTTTCGCTTAAAACAAGCAAAGAGTTATCGGACATGAAGCTTTCCTGTCAGATTTCAGCCCAGGCGCTGAAGCTTGCAGGAGAACTGATCCGGCCGGGTGTGTCAACCGCACACATTAATAAAATGGTTCACGAGTTTATCGTGTCTCAGGGTGCTAAACCGACCTTCCTTGGATACGGCGGTTTTCCGGCAGCCTGCTGCATCTCCGTCAATGACGAAGTGATCCACGGTATCCCATCGGATCGAATCCTTCGGGACGGCGATATTGTCAGCGTGGATGTCGGCGCTGCGATCAATGGCTACACTGGCGACAATGCGGCAACCTTTGCCGCTGGCACAGCTTCAGAAGAAGCTCTCACCTTGATGAGAGTAACCGAAGAATGTCTGTACAAAGCCATTGAGGCCGCTCAGCCAGGCAATCGCCTGGGTGACATCGGATATGCAGTGCAGTCCCATGCCGAATCCTTTGGTTTTGGTGTAGTTCGGGATTTCGTAGGACATGGCGTTGGTAAACAGCTCCATGAAGCTCCGGAAGTTCCAAACTACGGCACACCGGGCAGAGGCATTCGCCTGATGCCTGGTATGACATTGGCCATCGAACCGATGATCAATGGAAAGGGTAGCGCAGTACGGGTCCTGAAAAATGGTACCGTGTTGACTGCCAGCGGATCCTTATCCGCACACTTTGAACACACGATCGCCATTACGGCGGACGGTCCTGTAATCCTGACGAAAGCTTAGGTGAAGGGATGAATCGTGGAACTGTTGTGAAATCGACAGCCGGTCGCGATAAGGGTCGGCATCTGGTGGTCGTAAGCTGTGAAGCAGATCGGATTCTTCTTGCAGACGGCAAGGTGAGAAAACTCTCTAAACCGAAGCAAAAAAACATCCGTCATCTGCAGCTCACACAGCAGACGATCGATTTGGATCAGATCCACTCAGACAAGGCTTTACGAAAAGCATTAACCATGTTAGACTTGATATAGCGAGGAGGCAATTTGCTTGTCTAAAGAAGACGTAATTGAACTGGAAGGCAAGGTTCTCGAATCTCTGCCTAACGCTCAATTCAAAGTTGAGCTGCCAAATGGACATGTAATTCTGGCTCATATCTCCGGTAAGCTGCGTATGAACTTCATCCGTATCCTGCCAGGTGATAAAGTGACTGTGGAGATGTCTCCATACGATCTGCAGAAAGGCAGAATTACCTGGCGCTCCAAATAAGTTGCCAGATAAGAATTGATTTAACTGTTTAGGTAAAATACAAGGAGGTATTTCAAATGAAAGTAAGACCTTCCGTTAAGCCTATTTGCGAAAAATGTAAAGTAATCAAACGCAAAGGACGCATTATGGTTATCTGCGATAACCCAAAACATAAACAGCGTCAGGGCTAATAGTTTGAACCAAACTATGGAAACCGATATAATGGAGGTGCGACAAAAGTATGGCTCGTATTGCTGGTGTTGACTTGCCTCGTGAGAAGCGAGTTGAAATTGGACTTACCTATATCTACGGTATTGGCAGAAAGTCCGCATCTGACATCCTTGCTGCTACAGGTGTAAACCCTGATATCAGAGTAAAAGACCTGGAAGAAGACGATGTCTCCAAGCTGAGAGATTATATTGATAAACACTTTGTAGTAGAAGGCGACCTTCGTCGTGATACTGCACTGAACATCAAACGACTGATTGAAATTGGCTCCTACAGAGGCCTGCGTCACAGACGTGGTCTGCCTGTAAGAGGTCAGAGAACCAAGACCAATGCTCGTACTCGCAAAGGTCCAGCCAAAACAATCGCTAACAAGAAGAAATAATTAAGGAGGGATAGGAGAAATGGCTAAAGCAAACGCAAAAAAAGCCGCACCAAGACGTCGTGAACGCAAAAATATCGAACGCGGTGCTGCTCATATCCAGTCTACATTAACAACACCATCGTAACTATCACCGATACCCAGGGTAATGCACTTTCTTGGGCATCCGCAGGTGGTCTTGGCTTCAGAGGTTCCAGAAAATCCACTCCTTTCGCAGCTCAGACTGCAGCAGAAACCGCTGCTAAAGCTGCAATGGTACATGGTCTGAAAACCGTTGAAGTTTATGTTAAAGGTCCAGGTTCCGGTCGTGAGGCTGCTATCCGCGCACTGCAGGCAGCAGGTCTTGAGGTAAGCATGATCAAAGATGTTACCCCAATCCCACACAACGGTTGCCGCCCACCAAAGAGAAGAAGAGTCTAATTAAGGAGGAACCAAAGTTATGGCAAAGAACAGACAGCCAATTCTGAAACGTTGCAAAACTCTGGGCCTGTCCCCAGCAGTTCTTGGTTACTCTAAAGAGACCAACCGCAACCCAAAACAGATGCGCCGTAAACAGTCTGAATACGGTGTACAGCTGAATGAAAAACAGAAAGTTAAATTCATCTACGGTGTACTGGAAAAACAGTTCCACAAATACTACGAAAAAGCAGAACGCAAAAACGGTGTTACCGGTGAACTGCTGCTTCAGGAACTGGAACGTCGTCTGGACAATGTAGTATACCGCATGGGATTTGCAAACACTCGCCGCGAGGCTCGTCAGCTTGTTAGCCACGGTCACTTCACCGTTAACGGCAGCCGCGTAGATATTCCATCTTACCAGGTTCGTCTGGGCGAAGTTATCGCTGTAAGCGAAAAGTCCCGCAAAAACACTAAATTCAAAACCCTTTTGGAAGAGAATGGCAAAAAAGCTATGCCAAAATGGATTGAAAAAGCTGCAGAAACCTTCGAAGGTAAAATCGTAGCAATGCCTGCTCGTGACGACATCGACTACGAGGTTCAGGAACATCTCATCGTTGAGCTGTACTCCAAATAATAAGAGTGTTTGCCGGCGGGCAAGCGTTTGCCCGCGGGTCGCTTTTATCATTTGTGATTCAGCATGGGAACGCGAAATATACAACAGGATCCTTACAAAAGTCTTTTTGCTGGGATCCAGTTATACAAGGAGGGTTTCATAATGGTTAAAATCATCGAACCAAAAATCGAGACGGAAGAACTGAAATCTGACGGTACTTACGGCAGATTCGTTGTAGAACCACTCGACAGAGGTTTTGGAACAACTTTAGGCAACAGCCTTAGAAGAGTTTTGCTCTCCTCGCTTCCTGGTGTTGCAGTAACCTCCATCAAAATTGATGGTGTGCAGCACGAATTCTCAACCATTGAGGGCGTTAAAGAGGATGTTACAGAGATCGTCCTTAACATCAAAGGTTTAACTGCAAAGCTCTATTGTGAAGGTCCTAAAACTGTATACATCAATGCAGAAGGTGAATGCGAAGTTACCGCTGGATCTATTCAGTGTGACGCTGATGTTGAGATCCTCGACCCAAGCATGCATATCGCTACACTGGGCCCTAACGCTACCCTTAGAATGGAAATTGTTCTGGACAAAGGCCAGGGTTATGTGTCTGCGGACAAGAACAAACAGATCGCTAAGGATAAAAACAACGATAAATCCGTTCAGGATAAAACTCAGGTTGACAAACCGAGTCTTAACAAGATTTATGTTGACAGCATTTATACCCCTGTTTTGAAAGTGAACTACGTTGTAGAGAACACACGCGTAGAACAGATTACAGACTATGACAAGCTGACATTGGAAGTGTGGACAGACGGTACAATCTCTGCAAAAGAAGCTGTCTCTCTTTCAGCCAAGATCCTCAATAGACAACTCAACCACTTCGTGGATCTGTCCGAAGAAGTGAGCAACACTGAGATCATGGATACTCAGGAAGACACCGGTAGGGAAAAGGCTCTTGAGATGACCATTGAAGAGCTTGACCTTTCTGTGCGTGCGTTCAACTGTCTCAAACGGGCAGGCGTCAACACTGTAAGTGATTTGATCAACAAATCTCAGGATGAAATGATGAAAGTTCGTAACCTCGGTAAAAAATCTCTGGAAGAGGTTCTGGCGAAACTGGATTCCCTTGGTTTCACCCTGAACAAAACCGATGAATAGTTGAGAATAATTCCACAATCCGAAATAAAGGAGTGAATTTGGATGCCAGGTACAAGAAAACTCGGCAGAACTAGCGATAGCAGAGCTGCCATGCTCAGAGCGATGGTTACCTTCCTGCTGGAAAATGGCAAGATCGAGACCACCGTTACCAGAGCAAAAGAAGTTAAAGCAATGACCGACAGAATCATCACCAAAGCTAAGCTGGATAACCTCCACTCCAAGCGTCAGGTGTACTCTTACGTTACCAAAGAAACCGTAGCTAAGAAAACCATTGATGAGATTGCTCCAAAATACATGGATCGCAACGGCGGTTACACCCGCATCATCAAAACTGGTCCTCGCCGCGGTGACGCTGCTGAGATGGCTATCATTGAATTGGTTTAATTTGATGATTTCAAGACCCACCCATAGAGGTGGGTCTTTTTTTATGCCCTAAAAGAGAATTTCCCGATGACGGAAACAAAGGAATTTTTTTAGCAAGTCTCACAAAAATGCAGCAATCCGGTCTACTTTATTTGAAAAAGGTGGACAGCTGTGCTATGATTGGATTGTGCCTGAGTACAGGAGAGTAACTTAAGGCGAAACAAACTTCTGGAGGAGGAAACAGCAGAATGAAAGCGATTATTAACGGCAAAGTTGTTACCGTGACCGGAGAAACCTATGAGAAAGGTACCGTTCTGGTAGAGAACGGTAAGATCCAGGCAGTGGGCGCTGATATTGCAGTGCCAGAGGGTGCCGAGATCATCAATGCAGAGGGCTGCTGGGTACTGCCAGGCCTGATCGACTGCCATACCCATATCAGTAATTTCGGTGAACCAGGCAGCATTCCTGGTCTTGCAGATGGCAATGAAATGACCAGCCCTGTGACCGCACAGGTTCGTGCAGCTGATGCCATTTATCCTGATGATTATGCAATCAAACCAGTTCGTGAAGCTGGCTTTACTACCGTATGTGTTCTTCCAGGTTCCGCAAATGTTATCGGCGGTACCGGTATTTCCCTGAAACTTCGTGGTCAGACCCCAGCTGAAATGATCATTGCAGGTTCTGAACAGATGAAAATGGCCTTCGGTGAAAACCCAAGACGCGTTTACGGCAGCCAGAAAAAACTGCCAAGCACCCGTATGGGTACTGGTGCTGTAATGCGTGAGGCTCTGTATAATGCGAAAGTATACTCTGACGCTCTGCTGGAAGCAGAAAATGATCCTTCCAAGAAACCAAAACCAGACTTCAAGCTGGATGCTCTGGTACCGGTTGTTCGCGGCGAAATGCGTTGCCGTATCCATGCACATCGCTATGATGACATCCTGAATGCAATCTCCATCGCAGAAGAATATGGCCTGGATTACTGCATTGAACACTGCACTGAGGGCCATATGATCCCAGAAGCACTGAACGAAAAACATGCAAAAGTTGTAATCGGTCCACATCTGACTGCTCCAAGTAAATGCGAGATCCATAATCATATCTTTGCTAACGCAGGCATCCTGAGCAAACAGGAAAACATTACGGTATGCCTGACCGCTGATACCGCTTCTCAGACTACCGCTCTGCCAATGACCATCGGTATGCTGATGCGTCACGGCCTCAGCGAAGAAGACGCAATCAAAGGCGTTACCATTAACCCTGCAAAAGTTCTTCAGCTGGAAGACCGTGTTGGTTCCCTGGAAGTTGGCAAAGACGCAGATATCGCGATCTTTGACGGCCATCCATTTGACAGCATGAGCCTGTGCCGTCTGGTTATGATTGACGGCGTTGTATATAAAAACAGCCTGTAGGAGAGAGGAGAGTCAATAACATGATTGCAATTACCAATGGTAAAGTAGTTACCGTAACCGGCGAAACCTATGAGAAAGGTACTGTCCTCGTAGAGAACGACAAAATCGTTGCAGTAGGTGCTGATGTTGTTGTTCCAGAAGGCGCAGAAGTGATCGACGCAGAAGGCTGCTGGGTAATGCCAGGTCTGATCGACCCACATACCCATATCTCCAACTTCAATGAGCCAAGAACCATGCCATCTCCACCAATGGACGGCAACGAAATGAGCGGCCCGATCCAGTCCCATGTTCGCGCCTTTGATGCAGTAAACCCATTTGACTATGCGATCGATGTGGTTCGTAAAGCTGGCTTCAGCACCGTTTGTATCCTGCCGGGTTCCGGCAACCCAATCGGCGGTACCGGCACCGTTATCAAACTGCGTAATGTTGCTACTGCGGAAGAGATGGAGATCCCAGGCTGCGAGCAGATGAAATTTGCTATGGGCGAAAACCCAAAACGCAACTACGGTTCTGAACGCAAAGCTCCAATGACTCGTATGGGTCTGGCTGCGATTACCCGTGAAACTCTGAAAAAAGCAGTAAACTACTCCAATAAACTGAAAGCTGCAGAATCCGACCCTTCCAAAGCTCCGGAATGGGATGCTAAACTGGAAGCTCTGGTACCGGTTGTTCGCGGCGAAATGCGCTGCCGCTTCCATGCACATCGCTCTGATGACATCATGACTGCGATCCGTCTGGCTGAAGAATTCCATCTGGATTACACCATCGAGCACTGCACCGAAGGCTTCATGATCGTTGATGCACTGAAGAAGAGAAATGTTCCTGTAACCATCGGTCCACACCTGTGGGGCCCAAGCAAACAGGAAATCTGGAACATGACTTTGGAGAACTCCGGTATTCTGGCAAATGCTGGTCTGCAGGTTTCTCTGACTGCTGACGAAGGCTCCAAAACCGCTTTCCTGCCAGCAACCATCGGTCTGCTGATCCGTAACGGCCTCAGCGAAGCAGACGCTTTCAAAGGTGTTACCATCAACCCAGCAAAAACTCTGGGTCTGGAAAAACGCATCGGTTCTCTGGAAGTGGGCAAAGATGCCGATATTGCGATCTTCGATGGCTATCCATTCAGCTCCCTGTCCCTCTGCTGCCTGAGCATGATCGATGGCAAAGTTGTACATAACACCATGAAATAACCCGTATTCAAAAGCCCGGTTTTACCGGGCTTTTTTCTATACCCGAAGGACAGCATTGACATTGTTCTCCCCAGCGTTTACAATAAAAGCAGAAGATTCCATGATGAGGAGGGAAAATCAATGGCAAATGTCATCGCAGTAATTTGGGACTTTGATAAAACTTTGGTGGATGGTTATATGCAGGATCCAATTTTTCAACACTACGGTGTTGATGATCAGCAATTCTGGGCAGAGGTAGATCAATTACCGGGGAAATATCTTCGGGAACAGGGCGTCCGTGTGAATCGGGACACCATCTATCTGAACCATTTCCTTCGCTATGTGAGGGAGGGGATTTTCCCTGACTTGAATAACGAAAAACTCCGCAGCTTTGGCAAGGAGCTGCATTTCTATCCCGGTGTACCGGAGATTTTTGAAAAGACCAAGAAGATGATCGCCGAAGACCCTCGCTACCGGGAATATGATATCCGGGTGGAACATTATATCGTCAGCACCGGCATGGTCGCTGTCATCAAGGGCACATCAGTCATGGACTATGTGGATGGTGTTTGGGGCTGTGAGCTGATTGAAGGAGAGATCAATGGACGAATGGTACTGACTGAGTTGGGTTACACCATTGATAACACCTCCAAGACCCGTGCAATTTTCGAGATCAACAAAGGAGTTCC
>JAGALG010000120.1 GCA_017848075.1 Oscillospiraceae bacterium
CCCAAGGCATTGCTGGAAAAGGTGGAACAAGTGGTGCGTCTGATCCGTTCCTAAGGTGTCAGCGTTTGGTTTATTACACAGAACCCAAGCGATATCCCGGACAGTGTATTGGGACAGATCGGTAACCGCATCCAACACGCTTTGAGAGCTTACACACCCAATGATCAGAAGGCTTTGCGAGCAGCAGCAAAATCCTTCCGTGTGAACGAGAACTTTGATACGGAAGAAGTGCTGCAGGCATTGGGGGTCGGCGAAGCCTTGGTTTCTGTTTTGGATGAGAAGGGTATTCCTACTGTTGTGGAGCGGGCAAACATCCTGCCTCCTCACAGCTCTATGAATGCAGTAGAACCGACAATGATGCTGTCTGTAACGGCACAGGGAACACTGCGGCAGAAATACAGCAAAACAGAGGACAGAGACTCCGCATATGAAGCACTTCAGGAGAAACAGAAAGAAGCAGAAGAACTGGCGAAAAAAGAAGCAGAAAAGAAAGAAAAAGAGGAAAAAGCCAAAGAGAAAGAAAAGGCAAAAAAAGCAAAATCCTCCGGAAGAAAGAAACAGTCTGCTTTGGAAAAGACCATCAACTCGGCAGCCAATACCATTGGCCGGGAACTGGGCAAAAAAATAGTTCGTGGTATTTTAGGCAGCTTCCTGAAATAAATTGGAATTTCCTTTTGCGCATCATATCCCTCTCTGCAGCGGGAACGCTATGGATGAGGTGATGAAAAATGATGAGCCAAAACAACGGCAATCTGCCTACCGGCTTTGGCCTGGCTTTGGCACAGAACCCGGAAGCAATGGCGGCCTTTACGGCTTTGCCTTATGTAAAACGACAGGCCATGGTGCAGCGGGCTCAGCACGCCGCAACCAAAGAGGAAATGCAGTCTTTGGTTGATGAATTAAAAGCATAGCAATCCCCCCACGGATTTCCGTGGGGGGATTTCCTTTAAGAGAATTTCGGAGGATGGACGGGATTGTTTGCAAAGCTGTTGGGGCCGGGAGAAGACAGGGAAAAGTACATTTTTGCGGCTTTTGTTGTGCCAAAATCCTGATTGGATCCGCTGTCCTGTACTGCATTGAAAGCATCACGGAACATCTGATTGTGGGCTTCCTCCCGGTTCAGCAGGAAATCGATGGTCTCCCGCACTTTTTTGTCATCGATCTGACGATACAAATATTCATAGACTACCTTGGCCCGCTGTTCCGAAGCAATGTTGCTCAGCAGGTCTGCGCAAAGATCGCCGGTAACCGTTACATAATCACCGGTCCAGGAATAGCCGGAGGCATTGATCAGACCCGGGTTCAAGCCCAGCTGAACATGGCTTTGGATCTCGCCGGCTTTCACCTGCTGCGCCCCGACATCGTGTCCATTGAGCAGGTTGATGGTTTCGGCGATCATTTCCATATGGCCCAATTCCTCTGCCGCAATATCCATGAACAGGTCTTTGATCTTTGGATCTTTGATGCGAAAGCTCTGGGACATATACTGCATGGCGGCTTTCAGTTCACCATTGCCTCCCCCCAGCTGCTCCTGCAAGAGAGCCGCATACTGTGGATTGGGACGCTCTACAGCAACAGGGTGAAACAGTTGTTTTTCGTGCTTGAACAAAGCACATCACTCCCTTCGATTTTTCTTTAGTGTAACCCTGACAGAAAGGAAATATTCTGTCAGCCTTGCAAGAGACGGTGGAACATGGTATAGTAAGAGTAGCTGAAAAATGCTGAAATTTCACTGAATTTTTGAGAGGAGTGCCGAAATGGGAGTACATTTCCAGGAAAATTGGGAGAAAACCAGATATGAATCCGATCATATCCTGCATCTGAACGGTCAGGAGATCCCTTACCATAGCGTTTGTGAGGATAATTTCTTTTATAATGATGAGGGAAAAGCAGTAGCTACCATCTACTCTTATTCCTACTTCCGCAGTGATGTGGAGGATCCATCCACCCGTCCGGTACTTTTTGCTTATAACGGTGGCCCAGGTTCTGCCAGCCTTTGGCTCCATTTGGGCATCATCGGTCCACGCCGTGTGAAGCTGGAAAACGAAATGGAACTGCCAACTGTTCCTCCGTTTGCACTGGAGGACAACCCAAACTGTCTGCTGGATATCTGCGATGTGGTTGTTGTCGACATGGTTGGCACCGGTTTGGGCCGTCTCTTTGACGAAAGCGCAAAAGAAGATTTCTATGGTTCCGATGCAGATATCCGTCAGCTGGCAATGTTTGTAGACGGCTGGCTGACCCGTTATGACCGCCATAACAGTCCGGTTCTGCTGGCAGGCGAAAGCTACGGTACCGGTCGTTCCGCACTGCTGGCAGCAGAACTGTTGGGCGGTGGTCCGGATAATCAGGATACGCTGGGTATCTCTGTCAGCGGTATTTTGCTGCTGGGCTCTTACTTCTTCGAGCCAACCCACTTCCCAAACACTGCTCTTAGTCTGCCATCTTTGGCTGCTACTCATTGGTACCATAAGCCGGAGGGCAAAGCCTCCCTGCGGGACTTTGTACAGGAAAGCTATGACTTTGTTTCCAATGAATATGTTTCTGCTTTCTATCAAGGTGATGCCCTTTCTCCTGAGAAAAAAGCAGCGATCGTAGAAAAACTGGCCTACTTCACCGGTTTGGACAGCGACTATCTGAATCAGAACTGGCAGAGCATCAACACCCGTGATTATATGAAACTGCTCCTGAAAGATGAGCATAAGGTGGTTGGCTTCTACGACAGCCGCTACAAATGGAATGATCTTCCAAATATTCCGGATGCGAATGTCATTGCTGACGATGCGGCAATGGGTCAGTACACTCCTGCTTATCAGGCTGGCTTCGCTTTGTTGAGAAAAGAAATGAACATTGCAGTAGAGCGCCGCAGCAAGGGTCTGGCTCACGGTGTAAACCGTTCCTGGGACAGAAAGGTGAAACGCGGCCCTGGTCAGGCTTTGGCTTTGGCAATGCGCCGCAATCCAAGTCTGCAGGTATTCTTCGCTTCCGGTCTGTATGATCTGTGCACCACTGCCGGAAATGCTCGTTATTTGGCTACTCACAATCGTCTGGATCAAAACCGTGTGATGATTGGTGAATACCCATCCGGACATATGGCATATCTGGGTGAAGAAAGTGCCAAACTGTTGGGCGATGACCTGAGAACCTTTGTAATGAAATCTACCGGAATGAAATAAGCGTCAAATCGCCTGGGAGTCTTCCCGGGCGATTTTTGGAAAGAAGAGGTTTTATGAAAAGAGGAACGAAAGCACTGCTGGGCGCATGGGGGCTTTTGGCACTGCTGACGGTGTTATTTTATTGGCTAAGGCCACAAAAGACCATGGTGAACTGGGTCATCAGCCATATTGTGGCTCCTATCCGGGAGACGGTGGGCTTGCTGACCAGTTGGCTGCCATTTTCAGTAGCAGAGCTGCTGTATACGATTCTCATTCTGGGAGCACTCCTGCTCCTGGCGAAGATGGTCGTAGCCGTAAAATGCTCGGAACACAAAGGAAAAACGCTGTTACTGCGCATGGGGGCCATTGCTTTGATTCCGGCTATTCTTGTGACAGGCTATAACTGGCTGTGGGCTTTGGGTTATTACGGCAGCAGCTTTGCGGAGAAAAGCGGAATGACTGCTGAGGGCGTTTCTGTGGAAGATCTGACAGTGGTAACGGCTTACTTTGCAAAGCAGGCTTCGCTCTTATCAGCACAGGTTGCTCGTGATGCAGAAGGCCATTTTGCTGAAGAAGATTTCTGGAATGATACGGAAGGCTTGTACGCCTCGATAGAGCAGGAGTTTCCTTTCCTGCAGAATCGGGAGCTGAGACCAAAACCGATGCTTTACTCCCGACTGATGAGCTGGTTGGGATTTACCGGATTTTACTTCCCCTTCACGGGAGAGGCCAATGTGAATGTGGACTTCCCGGCAGCACAGCAGCCCTCCACGATCTGTCATGAACTGGCCCATCAGCGGCGGGTCGCAGCAGAGCAGGAGGCAAACTTTGTTGGAATTGCAGCGGGGGTATCCTCTGGGAAAACGGTGTACCAGTATTCTGCTTATTTGTCCGGCTTGACCCATCTAAGCAATGCTCTGTACAAAGTGGATAGGGAGGCATGGAGCGAGATTCGACAGGGGTTACATGACGGAATCCTTGTGGACTGGAGGGATAACAGCTTGTACTGGGATCAGTTCGAGAGTCCGGTGGAAACAGTAGCGACTA
>JAGALG010000121.1 GCA_017848075.1 Oscillospiraceae bacterium
GATATGAAAAAGTAGACACCCACTTTTTGTGAGTGTCTACTTTTATCTTACCAGATGCAACCTTTCGGTATCGCTTTTCCTTTTTACTTATCTAATTCATTGTAATATGCTTTGGTTTCTTCATCTGCCTTACGGATTCGCTCCGCCAAACCCTCTTCATAAATGTCAGCAGACAGGAATTCCCGACAGCGAATTTCGCCTTCCGGGCGATTGCCTTCCTCTGATCTTGGGTATTGTAAAATGAAGTTTATAAAACGGAAGGGGATACCCGCTTCATCCAAACGCTGTTTGATATCCAGCATTATTGCAGCGGCTGTATCATAAGAGACACTGCTATCTTCCACATATACAATCAATTTTCCGGCTGCAGCACCCAATTGACGAATATCATAAATTTTATCCAGAATCAAGTCATCCTGAACCAAAGCATAGGCAGGAATATCCGTTACATTGGGGTCTTCCATTGCTTCCAGAGGATAAATTTCAAGAGAGCCATAGCAAATGTCTGTTCCATATGGGAAGGAAGGATCCTCAAAAATAGTATCCACCAGCGTCCGATATTCCATAGACAGTCGGCTGGCTGTGTTGTGCTTTTCTGTGACGGAATCATAGGTATCGTATCGATAGCGTCCCAACTGGTCGATTACAAGGGAAAAGTGACTGTCCACACTGCTGGGAGAAGCTAAAAAGACATGATAAGAGCCATCTTTAAAGCTATACGCCACACGCTCAATGAATAAATCCTGGCCGGAATGTTGTTCCTGCAAATATTGCTCAGCACTTCTCAGTGCCAAATATTTTGACAGCGGATTTCCGACCATGGAGTTCGCAAACCAGGCCAGTGCAATGATTCCACACAGAGCCACCAGAAGAGCCAGTCGTTTCCATAGTTTCATCGTCATATTAAGGCTCCTTTCTCAAAGCAAAATGCAGCAGTCCCGCAATGATCGTTCCAATCAGAGCAAAGATACAGTACAAAACATTCCAAAGCAACAACGAAGGCAGGTCCAAATGCTCAACTCCGCGAATCAGGCCCAAGGCATTGGTCAAAAGGTGGGTTCCAAGCAGCAGTCCCGGAACAAGATACAAGGCCTTCCAGTGGAAAATAAAATAGCCTACAGCACCGATCAGTGGCATGATAATAATGTTGTAGAATAAACCGCTGCTGGAGGTCAGGCCCAAACCAAAAAGGATACCAAACATGAGCAGCATGGCAGAAAATAGCTGTGCCTTCCGTCGCAGCTGTTCCAAAGCCTGTTGATTATCAGCAGCAGGAGGAACCGTTCCATCAAATAGCTCCCGACACTGAGGGCAGGTTTCGATGTGCTGCCGCACTGCTTGACAACTGTCGGGGCTGGCAATACCATCCCGCACCAAGGGGATCAAATCCATACACATTTCGCAGCTGATTTTAATCACGGCTAAACCCCTCCTTCTGTAAACATTGGCGAATCTTTGCTTTCGCCCGAAAATCGATGACTCTTGCGGAATTCTCGGAAATACCATACTTTTGCCCGATCTCATAAAAAGAGTAACCTTCCAAGCGCTGCAGGACGATCCCTTTGGTTCGCTCCGGTTCAGAATCCAATAAGTCAAAAATTCGGTCTAAGAGCTGCTGGTCATAACAGCAGTCCTCCGGTGTTTTCTCCTGAGAGGGGAGGAAATCCAAGAGAAGCTCCGTCTGAACCTGTCCCTTTTTCTTTCTCAGATGATGATACCAACGATGTCTGGCAATGGAAAAAAGCCATGTTCGGATATCGGAATCTCCACGGAAGCTGCCGATAGAACGAACAACCTCTAAAAACACCTCCGAGCACAGATCCTCGGAAAGAGAGGCATCACGGCACAGACTATAAAGATAAGAGTAAACATCCCGGTAGTATTCCGCAAACAATTTTTCTAATAGTTGTTTCATCTATGCCCCTCCTTTCATGGAATTAGTGCCGCTTTTCATTCATTCGTTACAGTCATTATAGCGGAAAGAGCTGTTTTTTTCCACAAGAAAAAGCCTCCTGCGAAACAGGAGGCTTGCTTCTTTTATTTAAACTTTTTACGGAAGATCCAATAGGAATAGAGATAAGGAAGAAGAATCAAAACAATAAAGTTCAGGCCCAGTACAATTGGCATCAGAGCATCGTTGAGGAATGGTACGATCAGAAAAACAAATCCGCCGATCATCCACAGTCTGCCGCTCATGCGATGGGTTTTATACCAGTTTTCCTCGTCAGCCAAGGCCCAAGGTGTTTTGATGCCGCAGAAGAAGCTCTGTTTGAATTTTGGCATATAGTTGACAATGATGATAAAGAGAATGCCTACTGCCATCATAACAAAGGTTCCTGCATCAATGTCGTAGCCCAAACTGATTGCAATGATCAGCATATTTGTACCCAAAAGAAGCAAATTGGTCAACACATGAATCATCTGGTAGGCTTTTGGAAATTTTTCATAGCTCTCTTTTTTGGGGTCAGCTTTTGGCATTAGCTCTGCCATGGCAGTTAAAAGGAGTGAGAGTGCGGGAGTCACAAAGATAAAGAGTTTGCCGGAATAATTGTCCGGTGTACCACTGAAATCAAAGTGGATTGGAATCTGCTCCGGGAGCTGTGGATAGGCCATTGCAGCGATCAGCAGGGAAAGAAGTGGAATCAAAAACAGTTTTTTCGAAATATATTTCATTGTTATGCCTCCTCAGTCAGACTTTTGATCCAGACGATAATATCGTCCAGAACCGTTGTGTTCAGTTCGTAATAAATAAATTTACCCTTCTTGCTGTCCGAGATCAGATCTGCCTGTCGCAGAATGGTCAGGTGATGAGAAAGAGTCGCACCGCTGATATCAAAATGGGCCCCGATCTCACCGACTGAAAGCGGACCATCCCGCAGCAAGGTCAGGATCTCGCGTCTTGTTTTGTCAGATAAAGCTTTAAATGTGTCTTGATAAGACATAAAATCCCTCCTTTTATATTTAGATATTTATCTAACTGTCTAAATAATAGCAGAAAAAGAACAGCCTGTCAATACATTTAGATGAATTTCTAAATGTTAAGTTTTGGATGGAACTGTTGTTCTTGTCTGCTTTATGCTATAATAATTGCATCCGCAATTATTATATTGATGTCCAAGGCGATTCGCTCAGCGACGCTTCGCTGCCGCCTATGATGGACGATTATAGTATTGCAAACTTTGTTTTTATGCTATAATAAAAGCATCAAACGATCAAGGCGGTGAAAACATGATCTATCGTTGTTCCAATCCAAGCTGCCAGTTTCTCGGTGAAGGGGAACTGCAGCTCTGCCCGGAATGTAGCAGCATACTGATCGAAACAGCGGAGACCGAACTTTCCGGTAAAGACTGGGCGGCTCTTGGCGTTTACGCCATGAACCCTGAACATAAAAACGATGCACGCTGCTTCCAGTGCTGCCAGAACGCAGCACGAGAGGGCGATATTTGGGGAATTTGTAATCTCGGATGGTGTTATGAAGAAGGTGTCGGCGTACCCAGTGATCCGGAAGAAGCCTTCTGGCTTTATGAACAGGCAGCAGAGATGGGCTATATTCCGGCGATTTGTAATCTTGGCACCTGTCTGGAACGGGGATTCGGCTGTAAAAAGAATATGAAACGGGCTGTAGATTGCTACCGGGAAGCGGCGTCTCGTGGTTTTCCACGAGCTCAGCGTCTTTTAGCCTCCTGTTATCAAGAGGGAAATGGTATTCTGAAAAATGAGAAGGAGGCCTTGTTCTGGCTGGAGCATGTCGCTTTGGAAGGGGATGAACCGGCTCAGTTGTGGCTGGGACTGCGCTATGAAAGTGGCCGAGGAGTAAAGAAAGACCCACAAAAAGCTTTTCAGTGGTATCGTCGCGCAGCGATGAATGCCTACCCAGGAGCAATCCGTGCTTTGGGACGCTGTTACCGTTATGGAATCGGAACCGAAGTGGACACGGAAAAAGCGGTGTTGCTTTTTGAAGAAGCGGCACAGAGTGCAGACGGTGAAGCGATGTACTATTTGGGTCTTAGTTATGAAAACGGCGAAGGGGTCGAGGAAGCTCCTGTGGTTGCTGCGCAGTGGTACGAACTGGGCGCACAACTTGGAAATGCGAACTGTCAGTGTAATATCGGCTGGTGCTACGAATCCGGTTACGGCGTCAAACGCAGCATGAAAACCGCTGTCCATTGGTATAAAGAAGCGGCAAAGCGGGGAGTCAGCCGTGCACAGTGTAACTTAGGCTGGTGCTATGAAAAAGGAGCCGGTATCGAACAAAGCTGGGAGCGTGCTGCTTGGTACTACATGATGGCGGCAAAAAGCGGCTTAGCCCGTGGCATGCACTGTATTGCGTGGTGTTACCAGCATGGCAAAGGTGTCCCCAAAAGTCAGAAAGAGGCCATTTCCTGGTATGAAAAAGCTGCAGAAAAAGGCTATGCGGCCTCTCAATGTAATTTGGGACTTTGCTATGAGCGGGGAGATGGCGTAGAAAAAGATCTGGACAAAGCGTTGGGCTTGTATCGACAGGCAGCTGATCAAGGTGAATGGGATGCCATCTGCAATCTTGCTCACAGCTATATCAATGGAATTGGAGTAGAGAAAGATCCGGAGAAGGGAATCCAAATGTACCATGAAGCTGCTGATGCCGGATTTGGTCGAGCATTATCCAATCTTGGCTGGCATTATCAGGTTGGAAGCTGTGTAGAAGAAAACGAAGAAAAGGCCTTGGAATATTATCGTAAGGCAGTGGAGGTCGGTTTTACACCGGCAATTCCTTTCCTGGCTGCTTGCTATCGTTTTGGAA
>JAGALG010000122.1 GCA_017848075.1 Oscillospiraceae bacterium
TAGCAGGTCAGATTGGTCACATTGAGTTGTGCCGTAGTTCCTCCTATCGAATAACCGTATTGCAGAGCACCATAGCTTGCTTTTTCAAACCAGTACAGATCGAATGGACAGTCTGTGAGCAAAGCATCCAGTATTTTATCCATATTATACTGGGCCTGTACTTTAGCAGAAATCGCAGCTTTAACATCCTCTGTAATTTCAGTGACAGAAGCAAAGCCCAACTCACTTGCCGTCCAGCTATTTACAAAACCGGCAACTGTCAGATTGGCGTCCGGAACAGTAAACACCGTCGAACCGCCGCTTTTTGCAACAGCCTCGATCTGTGTCTTCAGATAGTCATAGATCGCCTGTTCTACATTGTTCAGCTGTTCCCCTGCTGCCGTACCAAAGAAACTCACATCGCCATAGAACTGCTTCAAGGCATAGCCCTCGAACAATTCCTCATTGCTTGGCAGCTCCACAGTGGGGACCACGGTGGAGCTGACAGCAAGCACTGTGCTGACGCTGCTTTCTTCTTCCTCCGTCTGCTCGACATTCCCCTCCACTGGGAGCTCCGGCTCACTGCCGAAGCTTGCTGCCATAACCTGCAGCGGCAGAGAGTTGAGAATCATCATAACAGAAAGAAGGACGCTGAGAATTTTCTTTCTCATAAGAAATGACACCTCCTGTTTTCACGCGCAAAAAGCCGCACAGCGGACGATCACTCGCTCGCTGTATGGCTTCTTTTTTGCATGATTCGGGAAAAGGGCGCAACTCTGCTGTCTGTCTGTCTAAGGCATTATAGCCCAACTTCAGCATATTGCACCCCCCCTTTTATTCCTATTCAGAATCATTTTATCACTTTTTCTTTTTGCTGTCAAGAAATAATTCCTGTTCTATGCAAAAAACACCTGCCCAATAGGACAGGTGTTTCCTTCTTATTATTCCAAATGCAGCTGTTTCAGATTGCGGTAGTAGTTGATGATGACGAAGATCGCCGCACCGTACCACGCAATGACCTCTGCGCCAAAGATACCGTTGGCGAAACCGCTCCAGCCCACGACGAGGGCAATACCCACACGCAACACCAGTTCGATCAGGCCGGAAGCCATGGGCACCATGGTGTTGCCCATGCCCTGCATGGCCGCCTGATACACATACAACAGATACAGCACCGGCAAGGATACGCTCATGCAGAACAGATAGAGGTAGGCGGTGTTACCGGCCGCAATCACCATTTCCGGAACATCAGAGGAGATAAACAGCATAGTAATGGGGCGACCGAACAGGATCATCACTGCCGCAATGACCACAGAGGTAGCCAAAGACAGCACCGTTGCAGACTTCATGCCCTGCTTGATACGAGGATACTGATGGGCACCGAAGTTCTGTCCCACATAGGTGGTCACAGCGTAGCCGTAGGAAATCGCAGCGATCTCCAGCAAGCCATAGAGCTTGTTGGACGCGGTGAATCCGGCGATAAAGCTCATGCCAAAGCCATTGACAATGGTCTGAATGGTCATGCCGCCCAAAGAGATGGTCACATTTTTCACTGCAACTGGGGTACCAATGTGAAGAAGATCGCCGCAAAGCTGACGATCCGGCTTCATTTCCTCTTTGCCAAAGCGCAGTTCCTCTGCTTTACGGATTTTTCCGCAGCACAGCAGGCCGGACAGGCACTGAGCCA
>JAGALG010000123.1 GCA_017848075.1 Oscillospiraceae bacterium
ACTCATCAGCTTATCGTAGTCCAAATCGGACTTATCTGCCAAGGTAGATCCAAAGCCCAAACTGGATTTTGCTACACGCTGTTCGATCTTCTTCTGAATACCATCAAAAGCACCGCCACAAATGAACAAGATTTTCGATGTATCGATCTGGATGAACTCCTGATTCGGGTGCTTTCTTCCTCCATTCGGTGGAACATTAGCTACTGTACCCTCCAGAATCTTCAAAAGAGCCTGCTGTACACCTTCACCGCTGACATCACGGGTAATGGAGGTATTTTCACTCTTGCGGCCGATCTTATCGATCTCATCCACATAGATAATACCGTTTTGTGCTCTCTCCACATCCCAATCAGCGCTTTGGATCAGACGCAGCAAAATATTTTCTACATCTTCACCCACATAACCAGCCTCGGTCAATGTGGTTGCATCTGCAATGGCAAATGGCACATTCAGTGTTTTCGCTAAAGTCTGTGCCAGCATGGTTTTACCCACACCGGTTGGACCGATCAGCAGGACATTACTTTTGACCAGCTCTACTTCATCCTGCCATTCCGGCTGATCTTGCAGGAAGTTGCGTTTGTAGTGATTGTAGATCGCTACAGACAGCACTTTTTTGGCTTGCTCCTGACCGATCACATAATCGTCCAGAACTTTCTTGATATCCGCCGGACGAGGAATCTCCTGCTGAGGAACAGGAGAAGACTTTCTGCTGTTGCTTCTTGCAGGACGCTCACTTCTCGGCATTGGTGGTTCATCGCCCAAAACCTCATTGCACAGTTCAATGCACTCGTTACAGATATAAACGCCAGGGCCGGCAATCATCCGTTCTACTTCATCGGAATATTTTCCGCAGAAGGAACAGCGAATCGATTTCTCGTCTTGATTTCTTGGCATTTTGCCTCTTCCTCCTCAGCCGCTTATCTCTGGGTGATGACTTTGTCAACAAGACCGTAAGCACATGCTTCTTCCGCAGTCATATAGTTATCGCGTTCGGTGTCATTCTGAATCGTTTCCAAAGGCTGACCAGTGTACTCAGAAAGCATACCGTTCAGTTTGTTTTTAATCCGAATGATGTGATCTGCGTGGATCTTAATATCGGTAGCCTGACCCTGAAGACCACCCAGCAAAGGCTGGTGGATCATGATCTCACTGTTTGGCAAAGCATAGCGTTTGCCTTTGGTACCGGAAGCCAGAAGAAAAGCACCCATAGATGCAGCCATACCAATACAGATTGTGGAAACATCACATTTAATATATTTCATGGTGTCGTGGATCGCCATACCAGCACTGATAGAACCGCCAGGGCTGTTGATATACAAGGAGATATCCTTCTCCTTGTCCTGGCCTTCCAGATACAGCAGCTGTGCTACAACAAGGCTTGCTGTGGTATCGTTTACTTCATCGCAAAGCATAATAATACGGTCGTTCAGCAGACGGGAGTAAATATCATAAGCGCGTTCGCCGCGTCCGGTCTGCTCAATTACGGTTGGGACTAAACTCATGTTCAAAAGCCTCCATTTCGTCAATCGTTGTACAAATATTTCCAGTATAGTATGGTCTGATTTCTGCCCTCAATATTCAAACAATAGCATAAATTTGAAAAAAAGTCCATACGGTACAGAAGCCGGTGGAACACATGATCCACCGGCTCCCTTACAGGTATATCATACCCGATTGTTATTGTAGAAAAATGTCAGATTCGTGAACGATTCGTTACGAAGGATTATTTTTCTTCAGCTTCTTCTGCTTTTTTAGCAGATTTTTTGATTTTGTTTACAGTTACATCAGCAGACTCACGAACGATGTCGATTGCTTTGGTGATGTACAGATCCTGTTCAACATCTTCAGCTGGGATCAGTTCACGAACTTTTGCAGCTTCAATGCCGTACATGCCAGCCAGACGCTCGTATTCAGCTTCCAGCTCGTCAACGGTAACGCTTACGCCTTCCAGCTCAGCGATTTTTTCCATTGCCAGACGGATCTTAACCTGACGCTCTGCGGTATCTTTGAAGTTGCCGCGCAGGGTGTCGATATCCATACCAGTGTACTGGCTGTAAACTTCCAGGCTCATGCCCTGGGACTGCAGACGGTAAGCGAAGTCATTCAGCAGTTCATTTGCTTTGTGAGCGATCATGCAAGCTGGGATATCAGCTTCCATTTTTTCGATTACAGCGTCAATCAGTTTGTTTTCAAACTCGGTCTGAGCAGTTTCTTCTGCTTTGGACTGCAGTTTTTCTTTCAGATCTTTTTTCAGTTCAGCCAGAGTATCGAACTCGGAAACATCTTTTGCGAATTCGTCGTCCAGAGCTGGCAGTTCTTTCTTCTGGATACCTTTGATGGTTACTTTAAAGGTTGCCGGTTTGTTCAGCAGATCCATTACATGGTAATCATCTGGGAAGGTAACATTTACATCAAAGGATTCGCCAGCTTTGTGGCCGATAACCTGCTCTTCGAAACCAGGGATGAAGGTACCGGAACCCAGAACCAGTGGGTAATCCTCGCCTTTGCCGCCTTCAAATGCAACACCGTCGATGAAGCCTTCGAAGTCGATGGTAGCAGTATCATCTTTTTTAGCAGCACGCTCAACAGAAACCAGACGGCCGTTTCTTTCACGGAGTTTATCCAGTTCAGCGTTTACTTCTGCAGCCATGATCTGATCTACATTTTTCTCGATTTTGATGCCTTTGTAGTCACCGATGGTAACTTCTGGTTTTACGGTAACAGTAGCACGGAAGGTGAAGCCTTCGCCTTCTTTAAATTCCAGATTATCAACTGCAGCCTGATCAACTGGTTCGATACCAGCTTCAGCAACAGCAGCTTCGTAAGCTTCTGGGTAGATCTCGTTAACAGCATCTTCGTAGAAGAAATCTTTGCCGTACATTTTTTCGATCATGCCTTTTGGAGCTTTACCTTTACGGAAGCCAGGGATCTGGATTTTGCCTACATTCTTTTTGTAAGCAGCCTGAGCAGCAGCCTGCAGCTGTTCTTCAGAAACAGCGATAACCAGTTCTACTACATTTTTTTCAACTTTGTTGGTAGAAATCAAACTCATTGTATTGTTTCCATTCCTTTCCTTTGTCCGCCTTTGCGGAGTGAAGTGATGCTCCGGCCTTTTCTGTTTGGGCAGAAAGTGCGGACAAGCAATCCTAAACGCAAGTATTATAGCATACTTAGCAATAAAAAGCTACAATTTTAGTGAAAATTTTCTGTTCCTGCAGTTTTCAACCGTTCTTCCACGGTCTTCTTAGTACAAGTGACGAAAAACTGCGTTGAATTCGGCAAATTACCTTTATTTATGAGGAATTTCGTGTTCCTTTGCAGGTCGGCAGTATTGTTTTAAGCGCTCAAGCGTCGCTCCATAGGCGCGATAATTCTCTCTGGCTTCATTTAATGTCAGCCCATGATTCTGGTCACTGGGCTCATCCTCAGATTGAAGAAAAGCATCCATCTCCCAAAAGCACACGGGACAAATATAAGCCGTATCTTCCCCTCCTTTTGGGATCGTGATGTAACCGCAGCAAGGACAAGGCAGCTCCCCTTTTACTTCCAAAGTTTCCTTCGGCATCAAAGCTGCAGCTTCCTCTTCCGTTAAATTATTATGGGCTTTGGGCAAGTACTGAAATTTCTGCTTACCTCTTTCCATCATGTCGCCCTCCCTACTGACAAATCAGCTGTGGAGCAAATTTCAGGTAGTCGCTGGAGATCAGACGGTACTGCACTCCGTCATACTCCCCATTCAGTGCAAAGCGACAGCCGGCCGAATGAATATGTCCATACCAACAACGACGAATCCCATATTCTTTCAGAACCTGTAAAATGCTCTCGTTGGTTTCATTCCCGTAAACCGGTGGATAGTGCAGGAATACCAAACGCTCTTTCCCCGGGAAACGCTTCGCTGCATCATCCAAAGACATTCTCAGCCTTCCGGCTTCTCTTGCGACGATTTTCTGATCCTGCGGCTGACCTTGTTCAAAAATCCAGCCGCGAGTACCGCAAATCGCATAGTCTCCATACTCAAAACTGTTATTGCTGAGGATCTGCAAAGTATCGAATCCGTTCTCTACCAGAAAACGATCCATTTTCGCCTTTGTGGTCCACCAGTAATCATGGTTTCCCTTCATCAGGATCTTATGTCCCGGTAAAGACTGCAGAAAAGCAAAATCGTTCCGACATTCTTCCAGCGACATTCCCCAGGATATATCACCGGGGATTACCACAGTGTCTTCCTCCTTGACCAGAGCACGCCAGTTCTTCTCCAGACGCTCCATATAGTTGTCCCAACCGCCAAAAATATCCATTGGTTTATTGGTGGACAGAGACAAATGTGTATCTCCAATGACAAACAGTGCCATGTTCCAGTCCTTTCTCCAAAAATCAAGAAGGAAAAGGCAGACCTTTTCCCTCTTACAAT